>JAICXR010000312.1 GCA_025980355.1 Chloroflexota bacterium
GCCAATACGGCGTACGCGGCGGTGGACCGCCACCGGCTGAACGACTACAAGCCGTACATCTACGTGACGCACGATGCGGGGAAGACGTGGATGCTGACGGTCAACGGCATCCGGGCGGGAGACTTCGTGAATGTGGTGCGGGAGGACCCGCAGAAGCCGGGGCTGCTGTATGCGGGCACGGAGAAGCACGTGTACGCATCTTTCGACGGCGGCGCGGACTGGCAGAGCCTGCAGCTGAACCTGCCGGTGACGTCGATGCGCGACCTGGACGTGCATGGCGACGACCTGGTGCTCGCCACCTTCGGGCGAGCCTTCTGGATACTCGACGACATCAGCGCGCTGCGGCAGATGGACGGAAGCGCCGGCGGGTCGGCGGCCACCCTGTTCAAGCCCGCGGTGACTTACCGGGTCCGCCCCGGCGGCTTTCTCAGCACGCCGCTCCCGAAGGACGAGCCCCAGGCCGACGATCCTCCTTATGGCGCGTTGATCGATTACTACCTAAAGGCCGATGCCGCGGCGCCGGTGACGCTGGAAATCGTGGACGCGAAAGGACGGTCGGTACGACGGTTCTCCAGTGCCGACGTTCCGCCACCGCTGGATCTCAAGACCATGCCCATCACCCCCGACTGGACGCCCAAGGTGATCAGGCTCTCCGACCGGGCCGGCATGCACCGGTTCGTGTGGAACCTGCACTACGCGCTGCCGGATGCCCTCGCGGGCAACGGCAAGTACCGGTTCACCAACGGCGACGGTCCCTGGGCGCTGCCCGGTGAGTACACGGTGAAACTCACTGTCGGCGGCCAGACCTACAGCCAGCCTCTTGAGATCAAGGCAGACCCGCGTGTGCAGGTTTCGCCGGAGGCGCTGCGGCAGCAATTCGATCTGGCGCAACGCATCGAGGACCGGCAAATGGACATTGTTAGGATATATAGCCAGGCGGCCGGCTTGCGTTCCCGGTTGACCGCGGCGCGCGGCACGGCGTCCGGCAGCGTCTCCAAGTCGATCGACGCGGTGATCAAGAAGATCGACGACGTCGCCGGCGTCAAGCCCGAGGACAATCCCGCCAATTCCATAGGTAAGCCTGCCACGGACTTTGCCAGCCTGCGCTATCTGCAGGGCGCGTACGGCAACCTGGGTGCCTCGGTGGAAAGCGCGGACGCCGCGCCCTCCAGCGACAAGACGCGAGCGCTGGCCAAATACCAGCAGATCTTCGACGCTGCGCTGGCCAAGTGGGAGAGCGTGAAGACCAGCGATTTGCCGCACCTGAATGCCAAGTTGAAGTCAGCCGGTCAGGAGCCGATCGAATTGCCGCCTCTGAATGCCGAGTTGCACCCGATCGACCTGGGGCCAAGCGGATTGACCGATACCGAGTGACTGCGCGATACGGCATGAGGCGTTGACTGTGTCGCGCATCCGCTTTGTTGACCGCGGCGATAGCGGTACCTGACGAGCCTGGCGTTGACACGCACGGCTCGCCCTTCACCCCGAGGAAATGCCCATGTTCCGATCCTTGCTTGCCGGAGCCCTGCTGCTCGCCGCCGGCGCGGCGGCTGCCCAGACGGTGCCGCCGTCTCTCCTGAACTCTTTGTCCTGGCGCGAGGTAGGCCCGTATCGCGGCGGACGCGTCGATGCCGTCGACGGTATCCCCGGCAAGCTCAATGTCGCCTATTTCGGCTCCGTGGACGGCGGCCTCTTCAAGACAACGGACGCGGGCGTCACCTGGCAGCCGCTGTTCCAACACGAGCCAGTGGGCTCCATCGGTGCCATCGGCGTCGCGCCGTCCAATCCGCAGATCATCTACGTCGGCACTGGGGAAGCGACGATCCGTTCCAATGCTACCTACGGCAACGGCATGTACCGTTCCGACGACGGCGGCAAGACCTGGCGGCACTTGGGGCTGGACGATACCCAGCAAATCGCTCGCCTGCTGGTGGATCCGCAGGACCCCGACCGCGTCGTGGTCGCGGCGCTCGGCCATGTCTGGGGCCCGAACAAGGAGCGAGGGATCTTCCTCACCACCGATGGGGGCAAGAGCTGGCAACACACGCTCTTCGTGGACGAACACACGGGCGCGGTGGACCTGGCGCGCGACCCCGCGCAGCCCGCGAGCCTGTACGCGACGAGCTGGAATGCCGAGCGTACGCCCTGGTATCAGTATGCGCCGGTCGATGGCCCCGGCAGTGCCATCTACCATTCCGCCGACAACGGCGCGACCTGGCAGAAGCTTTCCCTGCAGGGGTTGCCCGCGGACATGGGCCGCATCGGCGTGGCGGTGACGGACACGGCGTCGGGCCCGCGCGTGTACGCGATCGTCAGTGCCGGGAGCGCACACCCGGTGGGAGAGGGTAGCAACCAACTGGGAGCGGGCAGTGGCGTGTACCGCTCGGATGATGCGGGCAAGAGCTGGCACCTGATCGATCGCGATCCCCGCCTGGCGGGCCGTGGCTGGTACTTCGGGCGCATCTATGCCGATGCCAAGGACCCCGACCTCGTCTACATCCCGAACACGTCGCTGTACCGCTCGCGCGACGGCGGCGCGCATTTCGAATCCATCAAGGGTTCGCCCAACGGCGACGACATGCATGAGCTGTGGCTGGATCCGGGCGACACGGAGCACCTGGTCCTGGTGTCCGACCAGGGCGCCTCGATCAGTCTCGACGACGGCGCGCACTGGTCGAGCTGGTTCAACCAGCCCACGGCCCAGATCTACCACTTCAGCGTGGACGACCAGGTGCCGTACAACCTCTACGCCACCCAGCAGGATTCGGGCGCCCTGGTGATCGCCTCGCGCGGCCCCACCGGCATCATCACCAACCACGACTGGGACGCGGTCGGCGGCGGCGAATCGGGCTACCTGGTCCCGCGCAAGGGGGATCCTTCGATCATCTTCGGTGCCGGCTCCGGCGGCACCATCACCCGCTACGACCAGCGCGCGCACGTCACCATGAGCGTATCGCCGGCGGCGATCAGGCCCTTTGGCGGCACGCCGACTGCCACCGGCTCCTACTACCCCTGGAACACCGCGTTCGCACCCTCGCCGTTCCAGGCCGACACCCTGTACATGGGGGGTCAGAAGGTCATGCGGACCACGGATGCCGGCCAGCACTGGCAGGTGATCAGCCCCATCCTCACCCACAAGAACCCGAAGGCGAAGTGCAAGGGCCAGCCGACCCGCAGGACGGGCGCCGCCTGCGGCTACTCGGTCATCTATGCGCTCGCGGCCTCGCCCGCGAAGGAAGGCATGCTCTGGGCCGGTACCGACGATTCGCGGCTGTGGCTCACCGAGGACGACGGGGCGCATTGGGACAACGTGACGCCGCCCGGACTGGCTCCGTGGAGCAAGGTGGACACGATCGGCGCGGATCCGCACGATCCGGCCAGCGCCTACATCGCCGTCGAGCGCCACCAGGTCGACGATTTCAAGCCCTATGTCTACATCACCCATGATGCGGGCAAGCACTGGCGCCAGGCCGCCCAGGGCATTCCGGACGGCGACTATGTGCGCGTGGTGCGCGCCGATCCCGAGCGCAAGAGCCTGCTCTACGCGGGGACCGAGCACGGCATCTTCGTGTCCTTCGACGATGGCAACTCGTGGCAGTCGCTGCAACGCAACCTGCCCACGACCGCGGTACGCGACCTAACCGTGCACGACGGCGACCTGATCGTCGGTACCAGCGGGCGTGGCTTCTGGATACTCGACGACATGGAGCCGCTGCGCGAAGCCAGCGCTGCGATCGCTCAGACCCAAGTGCACCTGTATGCGCCGAAGCCGGCCATGCGTTTCCGGCTCGGCACCTACGAGGGCGAGGCGCGACCGCCGGAAGTGCCGCACGCAGCGAATCCGCCTACCGGTGCCGTCATCGACTACTGGCTGGGCGATGGCTCCAGTGGCCCGGTGACGCTGACCATCTACGACGCCGAAGGCCAGCGGGTACGGCACTTCTCCAGCACCGACAAGCCCGCGACGATACCGGCTCCGAACTACCCCGACTACTTCACGTCGCCGCCCAACATCCTGCCGGCCGGGAGCGGAGCCCATCGCTTCGTGTGGGACCTGCGCTATACGCCGCCTGCCGGCGAGCCGCACTGGGGTGAGCCGGCGGTGCTCGGCCGCACGCCACGGGCTCCCATCGGGCCGCTGGTGTTGCCGGGCCAGTATCGCGTGGTGCTCACGGTCGGCGGCAAGGAATACAGCGCCCCGCTCACCGTGCAGGCCGATCCCAACGCGGGGAGCACGCCGACGGCGCTTGCCGCCAATGTCCACTTTGCCCTCGCGCTGGAGTCCGACATCGACAGCAACGCCAAGGTGCTGCAGGCCGCGCAGGCCGCCGCCAATGCGTCCGGGAGCGGTGCCAGCAGGCAGCGGATCGAAGACCAGGTGAAGAAGAGCGACCTGGATGGCATCAACCGGCAGCTGTCCATGCTGCTGGATGAGGTCGTGGACAATGACGGGGCGCCCCTCCCCACGGTGGTGGATGCCGCCAACCAGCTGCGCGCGAGCGGCGGCAAGGCCCGCGACACGCTGACGGGCATGCTGGCAGGAGATTGAATGCGCCTGCCCGCGGGGCCGTCGGTGGGCGATATTCCGGCCCCGTGACCCGGGCCGAGGCCCGTACGCCGCACAGGCGTACGGGCATGACCGGTGACGCTGCCATGCCGATGCCGCGGTGGGGCCGTGGAATGCGCACCGCGCCGGCCGACCTCGAGTTCCGCCGCGGATCGGCTGTGAC
>JAICXR010000217.1 GCA_025980355.1 Chloroflexota bacterium
GCCTCCCCCCCGCTCCCCCTACGCGGCGAAGAACCCCAGCCGGTGCCGGCCGTCGGCCCTCCGGCGGAGGCGCCCGACGGGGTCTCGCGCAGGGCGGGGTCCGGCATGGCGGGGTCCACGCTGCCGGGGTCGCCGCCGGTCGGGCTGTCCGGGGCCAGCCAGCTTGTCGCCGTGCTACTCCCGGCGCCCGGCGCGGGGTAGCGGCCTAGCCCCGGGTACCGGCTGGCGCCGCTGGTGGCGTAGGGGTTGGCGCCGTAGCCCGGATAGGAGGGCGCGCTCGCGCCCTGCCGGCCGGCGTCCGGCCGGGCGGAGCTCTTCAGGAAGCGCGCCGCGAGGACGCCCAGGGTGAAGGCGCCGCCCAGGAAGGCGGCCGGCTGGCGGCGGGCGAAGCCCTCCACGTCGCGGACCATTTCCGTGACGTCGGTGTCACGCAGGTAGCCGGACAATCGCTCGACCCGCCCGGCGGCCACACCGGCGAGGTCCGCCAGCGGCCCCTGCTGCTGCGTGCGCAGCTGGTCGCCGGACTGGCGCAGGGCCTGGGCCACCGCGTCCAGGCTGCCGGCGGCGTGCTCCTTCTGCGTGCCGATCTGCGTCAGCGCCTGCTGTTTGGCCTGCTCCGCCACCTGGCCGGCCGTCTCCTGTACCTGGTCCGTCACCGGGGCCGCCGCTTGCTGCGCCCGCCGGGCGGCCTGGCCCGCGGCGTCCGCGACCTGGCCCGCCGCCTGACCGGCGGCGGCGGTGGCCTGACCGGCAGTATTGCCCACCCGGTCGGCCGCCTGGCTCGCCGCCTGGCCGACGGAGGTGCTCTGCTCCTGGTTTTCCGCCATGGGTCCCCCTCTCCCTGTGCCGTGGATTGCGCTCAGATCGCAGCACCCGACGTGCCGGCGCCGTTGGACACGGCAACTCGGGGCGACCTTTGAGCCTCGGACATCTGCAAGTTACGTGCCATTCGGTGTTCCGGCAACACTTCGCCCGAATGAGAGGCGCGGGTCTCGTTGCCGTGTCTCTATACAGCGCGACGTCAGCTCGCGGGCCCGCTCTTAGCAGGGCGACAGAGGAGCGCTTTTCCGGCGCAATAGGGCGAATGTGCCGAGCGTCGTCGCGGCGACCGCGTCCCGCCGGGGCACGGCGGCGAAAGAAGTCGCCGCGATCAGTCGAGGAGTAGGAAGTCGACGCCTATGAGGACATACGTGGCCACGGCGCGACGATCGGCGGTAAGCAAGATGATGATCACCGCGACGGATCGCGGTCCGCGTCGATCAAGCTTAGCAATTCTTCCTGTGTCATCCTCGGGACAGGTCGACTGGTAGTAGCAACCAGCCGGCCACGCTCTTCGAAAAGCTGTACAACCGGTTCTACCGGCATCGCAATCAGACGATCGCCCTCGACAACCGCATCAAGCTCGCTCCCCGGCGCTAAGTGCAGCCGCTCTCGGAGCGCCCGCGGCAAAAGGATGCGTCCGGCGTCATCGACAGTAAGTCGCATGGAGCGACTATACCGCATGGTGCCCCTTGCCCCGCGTGGGAGCCCAGGTAGAGCGCGTCGTCACCCATCCCCTCACTCGCCCGGCGCTGGCGCTTGCCCGTCCGCCGCCTCTTCCAGCCCTTCTCGCGTGTCGGTGAGGCGGCAGCGCACCAGATGGAGGAAGCCGGCCTCGATCGCTGACTCCGCGCCGGTGGTGGGGGCGATCTGCCCCGCCAGGTTGATGTTGTCGTGGCAGCGGCCGGTGTGCGGGTCGTAGACCGCCTTGCCCGCCGGGTTGTTGCCGTAGAGCCAGTCCACGCAGCGCAGCGCGAGGTCGCGGTAACGGCCTTTCTGGGTGACGTAGAAGAGCTCTTCAAGCCCCAGGGCGATCGCCGAGACATCGAACACCGACTGGTGGTCGCGGTCCTCCGGCCAGACGTGGTAGAAGCCGCCTTCGACCACCGGCTGGACCAGGTGATCGACGGTGGATTCCGCGAAGGCGATGTAGTCCTTGTTGGACAGCAGCCGGCCGGCGCGGGCCAGCGCCTGTAATTGGTGGTAGTCGAACATCTCCACCTGGTCCTGGCCGCAGCGGTTGCGCAGGTAGTCCGGGCCGGCCGCGATCAGTTCGGCCCCCAGGTCGGTGATCCAGCGCTCGTAGCCGTAGTCGGGGCGGGTCTCGTAGATGTCCATCAGCGCCAACATATAGACGGCGTTGAGCGGCATCTGGCTGGTAGTCGGGAACTGGGTGCGCTGGAAGCGGGCCAGGCAGTCCTGATCCTGGGTGATGCGATAGGTGGTGGCGAACGCCGTGAGCGCGCGCACCGTCCAGGGCAGGCCGCCGGGATAGGAGGTCTGCCCGTTGACGTTGCGCGTGCCGGCGGGGTCTTTGATGAAGTTGACGATCCGGTAGTCCGGCAACTGCATGTAACGCAGGAACTCCAACCAGCCCTGCCCGAGGGCCAGCGCCTGGGGCGACGCGGTCTGCTCGTAGACCTGCATGGCCAGCACGACGGCGCGGGCGACGTCATCGACGCAGGCGATGCCCTCGATGCCGCTGTCGTCGGCGACGAAGAACTGCAAGGCCGGCGCGGCGTCGGCGCTCGGCACGGCGTCCTGCGGCTGGCCGTCCATGCGCGAATAGACGTAGACGAACGGGATCTTGCCGCGGTTGTGGGAGAACGCGCCGGTCATCCGCTGCAGGTGGCGCAGCAGCCCCGGCGTCCGCTCCAGCCCGCCCGGCTCACCCACCTCGCGCCGCATGCCGATCGGCTTCCCAGGCGCGGTTGCCGCGATCTCCGCCTGTGACGTGCGCCTGTCGGTTGCTGTGACTCCTGGCATCGCCCTTACCTCCCCGTTCCCACGCTGCCGCCTTGGTTCCCCCCCTGGGGTTACGCACGCGGCGTGCCAGGGTGGGCCAGGCGCGCCGGTGGTGCAGGCACAACTCTTGCATTGGGTGATAGTCCGCGCCCGCCTGCAATCGGGGCTTGGCCTCGCCCGCGGGCGCGGGCTCGAAGCGGGCTCGACCCTGGCCCATCGCATGGCCCAGCCGGTCGTGTGCGCCACGGACGTTTGGCCGGTGGCCACCCGGCCACCGGACTGGAGGCACCGCTATGTTGAACCATTGGCTGGGCGAGGTCTTCTCTCACCCCGACCTGGCCGGCGTCCTCGGCATCGTCGCCAAGACGACGGTCATCTACCTGTCCGTCCTCGTCGGCTTGCGGCTGCTGGGGGCCCGCGAGCTGGGCCAGACGACTGCCCACGATTTCGTGCTCGTCGTCGTGATTGCCAACGCGGTCCAGAATGCCCTGGTCGGCGGGGATAACACCCTCGCCGGTGGCCTCGTCTCCGCCCTCACGCTGCTCATCCTAAACCGGCTCCTGACATGGCTGTTCACCCGTTTTGCCTGGCTGGAACGGCACATGGTCGGCGAGCCGGTCATCCTCGTCGCCGAGGGGCGTCCGCAGTGGGCGCGGATGCAGCACGAAGGGGTCACCCGCGAGGAACTCCTGGCGGCGTTGCGGGAACACGGGATGGCGGAACTGGACGGGGTGCGCCTGGCGGTCCTGGAGGTGGACGGCACGATCAGCGTGGTGCCGAGGGAAGCCATGGTGCACCGCTCCCGCCGCCGGGCGCGCGGCCTGCGGGCGTCATAAGAGCGCGCGGCAACGACGGGCGGTGTCCCGCCGTCGGTACTGGTCGCGCCGTCGGGGAGGAGACGTGATGGAGCCGATAACCCCGGGATTGCTGGCCGCGATCGCCGTGCGGACGGCCATGGTGCTGGTCGGTCTGGTCATCGGCGTGCGGGTATTCGGGAGGCGGCAGGCCGGCGAGATGAACGTGTACGACCTGCTGCTCATCCTCATGATGGCCAACGCTGTGCAGAACGCGATGACGAAGGCGAACGGCAACCTGCTGGTGGCGTTCACCTCCGCCGGCACGCTGCTGCTGCTCGGCTGGCTGATCGGCGCCGTGATCGCGCGGCGGCCATGGCTGCGGGCCAAACTCTTAGGGTCCCCGACGGTCATCATTCATGACGGACAGATTGTACGGGCGAACGTGAAGCGCGAGGGGCTGACCGAGGACGAGGTGGCGACCGAGCTCCGGAAGCGCGGCCTGACCGAGATCGACGCCGTGCGGCTGGCGATCCTGGAGATCGACGGCTCGCTGAGCGTGGTGCCGAAGGACCATGCCGCCGGTACCGGAGGGGGTGGCGATGGGCGATAGCCCGCTGGCGCTCGTCGCGATCGCGGCGCAGACCCTGGCCATCTATCTGGCGCTGATCCTGGGCCTGCGCGCGATCGGGCGGCGCCAGATGGCGCAGTTCACCGTTCTCGACTACCTGATCATCGCGCTGCTGGGCAGCGCGGTGGAGACCGGGCTGTACCGGGGCAGCTCCTCGCTGGCGGCCGGGCTCGTCTCCGTCACCGTGCTGCTGCTGACCAATCGCGGCCTGGCCGTATTGGGCTGCCGGGTTCCGGCGCTGCGCCGCCTGCTGGTGGGGACGCACCTCCTGCTCGTCAACGAGGGGCAGATCGTGCCCGCCCAGCTGCGGGCGGGGGATGACCACGGAAGAGCTCATGCAGGGCATCCGCCGCCGCGGCTACGACAGCCTGGACGGCGTCCGCTTCGCCATCCTGGAGGCGGATGGCCGGATCGCCGTGATTCCGCGGGAGGGCGACGACGGGGCTCGGAAGGAGGCGGCTGCTGGCACGCCACGTGCATAGCTGGGGACCATGGTGCCGGCACGCAGACGGCGGACGAGCTGCCACGATGCCGGAAGAGGAGGTTCTCTCGTGCCCCGTCCCCGCCGCTGCGATATCCGGGTCGCCGCCGTCAGCACCTATCCGCCGCGCGAATGCGGTATCGGGACGTTCACGCGCGACCTGCTGCACGGGCTGCGCGACCTGCCGCAGCCGGTGGCGATCAGCGTCGGCGCGATCAACGGCGCCGAGGAGCAGTACGACTACGACGCCACCGTCCGGCTGCAGATGGAGGAGGGCAAACCGGCTTCCTATCTGGCCGCCGCCCGCGCCCTGAACCAGATGCGCGCGGTCGACGTGGTCTCCATCCAGCACGATTTCGGGAAGTTCGGCGTCTGGGGGGACGGCTTCGAGGAAGATTACGTCGTGCCGATGCTGCAGGTGCTGCAGAAGCCGACGGTCGTGACGATGCACTCCGTGACGCCGCATCCGAACGAGCTGATGCGGCAGACCGTGCAGGGGATGGGCCGGCATGCCCAGGCGATCGTCGTCATGGCGAACATCGCCAAAGTGCTGCTGCACGAGGATTACGGGCTGGACGACGCCGCCATGGAGAAGGTCCACCAGATCCCGCACGGTGTCCCTCCCTGCCCGCGCACCCACGCCTCGGCCTCCCTGGAGTCGGCGAAGCGGGGCCTCGGCTTGAGCGGGCACCGCGTGATCTCGACCTTCGGGCTGATCAATGAGGGCAAGGGCATCGAATACGCGGTCGAGGCGATGCCCGCGCTGGTGGCGGAGTTCCCGGACCTCCTCTATCTCGTGATCGGCCAGACCCACCCGGAGGTCCGCAAGCTGCGCGGCGAGGGCTACCGCAACGAATTGCGGGCCCTCGCCCGGCGCCTGGGCGTCGAGGAGCACGTCCGCTTCGTCAACCGCTTCCTGCCCCAGGGCGAGTTGATCCGCTACCTCGCCGCGACGGATGTCTACGTCACGCCCTACCTGTCCCGCTACCAGATCACGAGCGGCACGCTGGCCTACGCGCTCGGCTGCGGCAAGGCCACCGTCTCCACGCCCTACCTGTATGCGGCGGAGGCGCTGGCCGAGGGACGCGGCGTGATGGCGGAGTTCCGCAACGCCGAGAGCCTGGCGAACGCGATCCGGCATATCCTGGCCAACCCGGACGTGCGCCACCAGGTGGAACACCAGGCGATGCGCTACGGTCAGGAGATGAGCTGGTCCGCCGTCGCCGCGCGCTATCGCGACCTCTTCTGTACGATCCGTGACAGTGTCGCGGAACGGTCGACCTCAGCCGTCGCCTGAGCGGACCGGGCCCCAACCGCGCCGGCGGGTTTTGCTCAGGGGAGGCGGGGATGTATTCGCCAGGCGGCGCGAGACCTGGCCGTGAACTTGCTCTCGCCGTCGGTACTGGCATCGGTCGGGGAGGGGCTGGCGTGCGGATAGGGTATGCAGTGCGGGGCCTGGCAGCGGGGGGCGCGGCGACGGCGGTGATGACGGCCGCCCTGGAGGCGCTGTACCGGCGGCTGCCCGCCGGCGAGCGGGCGCCGATGCCGCCCCGCCAGATCACC
>JAICXR010000458.1 GCA_025980355.1 Chloroflexota bacterium
ACGATGGCCAGGTCGGCATAGCCGGAGTTGACGGACGAGCCGATACAGACCTGGGCGACCGGCGTCCCCGCCACCTCCCGCACCGGCACGACGTTGCCGGGGCTGGAGGGCTTGGCGATCAGGGGCACGAGCGTCGCCAGGTCGATCAGCTCGTGCTCGTCGTAGGCGGCGCCGGCCTCCGCCTGCAGCGGGGCCCAGTCCTCCGGTCGGCCCTGCTGTTCCAGCCACTCCTGCGTCCGCTCGTCGGAGGGGAAGAGGCCGGTGGTGGCGCCCGTCTCCACCAGCATGTTGCAGATCGTCGCCCGCTGGCTGACGTCGAGCGTCGCGACTCCCGGTCCGGAGAACTCAAAGACGCGGCCCAGCCCGTTGCGGACGCCCCGGCGGCGCAACAGTTCCAGGATCACGTCCTTCGCCTGCACCCAGGGCCCGAGCCGCCCTCGCAGCTCGACGCCGACGACTCGCGGCGTGGCGAATTCGAAGGGCTGTCCCGCCATGCAGACCGCGACGTCCAGCCCGCCCGCGCCGATGGCGAGCATGCCGAGCGCCCCGGAGGTCGTGGTGTGGCTATCGGCACCGATCAGGACCGCGCCCGGTTTGGCAAAGCGTTCGAAGTGCAGGTAATGGCAGATGCCGTTGCCGGGCCGGGAGTAGTAGATGCCATGTTTGGCGTCGAACGCCTGCAGGAAACGGTGGTCGTCGGGATTCTTGAAGTCGAGCTGGAGCATATTGTGGTCGACGTACTGCACCGCCAGCGGCACGGCCACGCGCCCGCGCCCGAGTTCCTCGTACTGCAGGGACGCCATGGTGCCGGTGGCATCCTGGAGGAGCGTCTGGTCGACGCGAAGGGCGATCTCCTTTCCCGGCGCGAGTTCACCGCGCACGAGATGCTGCCTGAGGATCTGCACCGTCACGCTCTCTGCCATCGCCATACGCCTTTATGTTATGTTGGTATTTGTGCTGACCGGGCCGCAGTCCCGGCGCGACTCCTTCCACCGACGTCGCGGCCCGGTGCACAATCATCCTGCACTTCCTTGCACAGCGTAGACCGTGCCAGCGCTGGCACACGCTATGCGGCACCCCATGCGCCAGCGGCACCAACAACGGTGGAAAGGAGGTCCCCATGCCGGAGCAGCGCGATATGGCCAGCAAGGACCAGAGCATCGGACCGGAAGGGGCCCTGCCGGACCTTCGGGTCCGTTCGGTGGTTGGCGTTTTCTACGATGCCAACGCTGCCCAGGCGGCCTACCACGGCCTGATTGAGGCGGGCTTTCCCTCCGATGACGTATCGCTGCTCCATCGCCCGCAGGGCATTCGACCGGAGGTCGGCGTGGAGCAGACGCACACCGGCAGGGCGACCGTCGCCGGCCTCTCGGCCGGCGTCGTGATCGGTGGGATTGCCGGGCTCGTTGCCCTGGCCATCCCCGGCATCGGCCCGCTCCTGGCTGTCGGCCCGATCGCTGTCGTGCTGACAGGCGCCGGCGTCGGCAGCGCCCTCGGCGGCTTGGTCGGCAGCATGGCAGGGTTGGGCATCCCGACCGACGAAGCGCGCCAGTACGAAGAAGCGGTGCGCAAGGGCGGCACATTCCTCGCCGTTCGGTCGCCGAACGCAACGCGGACAGAGCAGGCGCGGCAGATGCTGGCCCAGCACGGAGCGGAGAACCTGGCGGACTTCGCCGTGATGATCTGAACGCGTCCCGTATCAGCGGGCGGACGGGCGAGCGGGCTCGCAGGCTCGCCCCTACCGGGAGGCCGAAGATGGCAGACGACGCGGAGCGATTCGAGGACCGGCGCGCCGCCGGGCGCGCCCTCGCTCGGCGGCTTGCCGGCTATGCCGGCGTGCCGGCGGTGGTGGTATTGGGCTTGCCGCGCGGCGGGGTGCCGGTGGCCTACGAGATCGCGCTGGCGCTCCGGGCGCCGCTCGACGTCTTCGTGGTGCGCAAGCTCGGCGTTCCCGACGAGGAGGAACTGGCGATGGGAGCGATCGCCAGCGGCGGCGCGCGAGTGCTCAATGAGGACCTCATTCGGGCGCTCCATCTCAATGATGCGGTCATCGAGCGGGTCACCCAGCGAGAACAGCAGGAACTGGAACGGCGGGAAACCGCGTATCGCAGCGGCCGTGCGGCCATAGACGTGGAGGGGCACGTCGTCATCGTCGTGGACGATGGGCTGGCGACGGGCGCGACGATGCGCGCGGCCGTGCGTACGCTCCGTGCCATGAAGCCGGCTCGCCTGGTGGTGGCCGTGCCGACCGCGGCGCCGGATGTGTGCCGGGAACTGGCGGCTGACGTCGGTGAGGTCGTCTGCCTGCGCACGCCCGTGCCGTTCTACGGGGTCGGCTACTGGTACGACGACTTCTCGCCGACGACCGACGAGGAGGTGCGCCGGCTGCTGGCGCTCGCCGGACCGGCTTGACCGGATATCCCGCTCTTCGTCTTCGCCTGCCCAGCCGCCCGGAGGTTCTGCACGGCGACATTGGCGGCGCCCTGGCTGGCTTCAGCCGCGCTCGCGCTAATGGCCGTTCGATGACCCTGCCGGTGGACGCGCCGGGGGACCGGGAAACGCCGGGAGGCGGAGTGCCCCGTCCGGCGCGGGGGCGCCATCGGACAGGATGATCGGCAGGCGATCGCCGGTTGCCGGGTCGTAGATCCCGACTTCGTACGCCGCGGGCTGCTGCCCGACCGGCAAGGTGAGAAGGTGGACGTCGCGGATTCGCTCGCCGGCGGACCAGGCAGTCGTCGGCACCGCCCCGGTGACCGGTGCGCTGTCCCCGCCGGCGAGCAGGTGGCCGGCGCCGTCAAGAGCATGCACAAAGACCTTGAGCGGACGGGCCGTCCCGGCAGTCGCCCGCCAGAACAGCGTGAGTTGCACGGTCCGCCCGTCGCCGTCCAGCGAATAGCCCGCGAGCGTACCCAGTGCGCCCACCGTGCCGCCGACCGCTGTCGCGGTGGTCGGCAGGGCACCGGCCGTGCCGCTGACCGCCGGC
>JAICXR010000300.1 GCA_025980355.1 Chloroflexota bacterium
CCGGCGCCGTGGCCGGCCTGGTCGCCATCACGCCCGCCTCCGGCTACGTCAACGTCTCCGGCGCCCTGATCATCGGGATCGGCGCCGGCGTCATCTGCTACTTCTGCGTCCAGTTGCGTAGTCGCTGGAAGCGCGTCGACGACGCGCTCGACGTCTGGGCGGTCCACGGCATGGGCGGCACCTGGGGCGCGATCGCCACCGGCATCTTCGCCACCGTCGAAGTCCACTCCGCCGCCACCGGCGGCGTCAATGGCCTGCTCTACGGCAACCCCGACCAGGCCATCAAGCAATTGATCGCCGTCGCCTCCTCCTGGCTCTACTCCGGCGTGATGACGTTCGTCCTGCTCAAGCTGATCAACGTCTTCGTCGGCCTGCGTGTCGAGGAGAAAGAGGAAGTGCTCGGCCTCGACGTCAGCCAGCACGGCGAAGCGGCGTATCAGCTGTAGTCTGCGGGCCGCGAACGATTAAAAATTCTCGAAGCGGTCGAGGTCGAGGATGAAGACCACGGCGCCGCCGACCTCTACCTGGAGCGGCTCCGTCAGGAAAGGCTCGCCAGTGTCTAGGGGCGGCGCCGCCAGCATGTGGACCAGGCGGGTGCGGCAGTGCTGGCGGATTAGATAGAGCAGGCCCACCACGTGCCGCTCCTCAATCGCCATCAGGAGGGTGGCGTTGCCTTTGCGCAGGAAGCCGCCGACCGTGTTCATGCGCGTCACCCTGTAGCCCCGGGCGACGACGACGTCGATCAGCGTCTGGGCGTCGTCATCCTGCACGACGGCCAGCACCAGCTTGAAGGCGGCGCCGGCGTCGGCCGGTGGCCGGGACGGCGTGTCATTCATGATTCATTGGGCGCAGGTACATTCCTCCCCAGGCTGGCGGTAGCGTCCGCGTGGCGCTTCCGAGCGTACCACCCGTACCCCTCCCAACCCTCCCCGTTCCGGAGAGGGACTGCAGGCGGAGCGGCGTTGCCGGCAGCGAACCATATCCGGCTACGTCAGGAGCCGACGGAGACTACCAGCCAAGCTCGCCGCCATCCCTCCCGTCGCCACGCCTTCTCCGGCATGGGGAGGCGCCCAGAGGGCATCCCGAGGGGTCTCCCCGTCCGAATGGCGACGGCGCGAACTGCTATACTCCATTTGCTGCATGGCGATAGCCCCGGTGCTTGACGGTACGACAGTCCTCCAAACGTGCCGACGCCGGCCCCGCGCCGTCGGCGAGAGGAGACCACGATGCCTGCCATCCTGGATCGCCCGCCGGAAGCCCCGGCCCAAACCCAAACCCAGGCCGACCCGACGCGCCCCTGGTGGCGGCGCCATCAGCCGTTTGCCATGCCCCGTACACGCAACAGTGCCCCCACCGATGACGGTGAACTGGTGATCGACAACCAGACCGACGAATCTTGGCGCGTCCATCTGGGCTACCGCGATCTCGGCGTCATCACGGCGCGCACGCACCTGCGCGTGCAGGTGGTCAAGAGCGGCATGCTGACCGCCCGCCAACTGGCGGGGCCGGCCGGCGCCGGTTACCTCACCTCCCATATTCACCCCAGCATCCAAACGGTGCAGATTCGCCGCACCCTGGTCAATAACGAGCCGTTCTACGATCTCCGCCTGCTGGAAGGGCAGCGGCAAGCGGCCGAGCCGTAGGGGATGTGCATAGGCGGCTTCGGCGTGCCGGCCGGCGAGGAAGGTCCTACACGATCTGGGGAGTCCCTGCCGAGGTATCGTCGGCCGCCATCAACGCCCTTTTCCGGCGCCACGCCGGCTGCGCCGAGGCCACGCCGATCGCGAAAGCGATGAGCATGCAGACGACCGACGCAACCCAGCCCGGCTTCACGGTCATCAGATAGACGATCCCGAGGGCGCCGACGGTCATCGTCTGGACCGCCGTCCACAGCACCGGGTCGTTGATCTGCTGCCGGAGCGTGGCGGGGACGGGACCCGCCGGCGCCGCCTCAGCAGCAACATGGATCGCTTCCAGGCGCTTGCCATTGATAGCCCCGCCGAGGATGGCCAACACCACCAGCGCGACCAGCGCGGTAATGGCCCAGGGCGTGTTTCTGGGCCAGGCGGCGACCATCATGAAGATCCCGCTCAGCAGGATTACGACCGAGCTGATCGGGAACACCCGGCCAAGGAAGGCCGTGCCGCGCGCCCAGGCGCGCACGGTCTCCACCGTGGCCGACCGACGCAAGCCCACCATTGCGGTGATTTCGATACCGGCGGCGGTGAACAAGGCAAGCACGCTGGCCACGTGGATGAACAAGGCAACCTTATACGGCATCGTCTGTTGTACTCCTCTCCTTGGCATACCCTCGGCCCAACAGGCAGCACCCTACGCCACCAGAATGAGACCGGTGTGAGCGCGAATCACGCCACCGTACCATGCGGTAGGGCGCGGCCATGGCATGAGGGCGCCCTACCGTCGACGCCGCTGCACGCGCCGATGCGTGCGCGCTTTTGCACGTAGAAGGCATCCTGCATCGGCCGGAACGTGTCCGGCGCGGCCTACTAATCGGGGATCAACGCGGCGATCTGGCGAGCCAGACTGATGTCGGCGGCGGTGACCCCGCCCGCGCTGTGGGTGCTGAGCGCGATACGCACCCGGTTGTAGCGGATGTCGATGTCGGGGTGGTGGCCTACTTGCTCCGCCATATCGGCGACGCGATTGACGAACACCATCGCCCCCACGAAGTCGGGAAACGCGAAGCTGCGCACGATCGCGTTGTCCTCGTACGACCAGTTCGGTAGGTTGCGCAACTCCTGCGCGCGTTCCTCCGGATCGAGCATCTGCCGACCTCCTTTCCCGATTGTCTCCATGTACACGTAGCAGGGATACCATCACCGATGGTAGCAGCCCCGGACCCGATTCAGCCGCGTTCCGCGGGCCGGTGCGCCTCCACCATCCAGAGATACTTCTCGATCGCCGTGAGGACCTCGTTCACCAGATCCTGAGAGACCGGGTCCACTTCGCCGAGCGGGACGAGCCTGCTTCGTCCGGCCTCGGAGACGGTCTGCAGGCGCGCCGCGATCAGCTCGACCACCTCTTCATCTTCAATTCGCCCCTCGGGGAAAGGATCAAGGTGGCTGCCGGCGGCGACTGTGGCGAGGCGGCCGTCGGCGGCGACGCCGAGGGCCAGGCAGCGTTCGGCCAATTGATCGGCGGCGTCGCGCGCCAGATCCACGATCTCGTCAAGGAGGAGGTGCAGCTCTCGGAACATGCGGCCGCGAAGGTTCCAGTGCGCCTGCTTCCCCTGGAGCGAGAGGTCGATCATGTCGGTCAGCAACTCCTGCAGGATGCCGGCGGCGTTGAGGCGGCGGTCCGCATCAAGGGCCACCGCGCGGCCAAACACGGGTTGTTCGCTCATGAATCTCCCCCTGCTCGCGGAAATACGCAACTCCCCGCCTGGCGGCATATTCCGTGCCGCGCCCTGCCCGCCGCGCCGGCGTGCGGGCCGAACGTGGCGAGGACCGAGCACGTCATCGTGCCCTGGAATCGGCAGGATGGTAGCTTCACCATGGCACACTCATATACCGCTACACGGGTGCGATGTTGAGGGGCCGACGGTGACGCCGATCATTCCGGGGCGCCGGCAGGAAGGAGGATGTGATCGCCAACCTGGAGCTCTGGCTGGCGCTGCTGGCGATCATCCTGACCATCTCGGCGCTGGTCTCCGGCCTGGTCGACCGGGCGCCGCTCTCGTTCCCGATGCTCTTCCTGGTGTTCGGGCTGGTGCTCGGTCAGGCGGGCCTGGGTATCCTCACGCTGGGGCCGCGCCACCCGGCGCTGATCGCCGTCGGGACGGTGAGCCTGGCGCTCGTGCTCTTCCTCGACGCCGTCAATCTCCAGGTCGAGGAGCTGCGACGCGACTGGCGGACGCCGGTGCTCTCCCTGGGCCCCGGCACCCTGCTGACCGTCGGCGGCGTCGCGCTGGCGGCACACCTGTTGCTGCAGACGCCGGTGCTCCAATCCTTGCTGCTCGGCGCCGTCCTGGCGTCCACCGACCCGATTATCTTGCGGGACGTCGTGCGCAACGAGAAGATCCCGCGGTCTGTCCGGCGGGCCCTGACGATCGAGGCCGGCATGAACGACGTGGTCCTGCTGCCAATCATCCTCACCTTGATCGCCGTCGTCCAGGCCCAGATCGGCAGCGTCGGCGGCTGGGTGGTGTTCTTCGCCCAGTTGCTGGTGCTCAGCCCCGCCGCCGGCCTGGTGGTCGGCGGCGTCGGCGCCTGGCTGATGGGGCGCGCCGACGCCTGGCTCTCCATCCGGCGGGAGTACCAGTCGCTCTACGGCCTCGGCCTCGTCCTCGCCGCCTACGCCACCGCGCAGGCGGTCGGCGGGGACGGCTTCCTGGCGGCGTTCTTCGCCGGCCTCGCGGTGGCGCTCTTCGACCTGACGCTGTGCGATTGCTTCCTGGAATACGGCGAGGTGACCGCCGAGATGCTGATGTTGCTGGCGTTCTTGCTGTTCGGCGCGGCGCTGTCCCCACTGTTCGGCACCATCGCCGTCCTCCCCGCCGTCGTCCTGGCGGTCGTCGCCCTCGTCGTGGTGCGTCCGGTGGCCATGTGGCTGGTGCTCCTGCGGGCCAGGGTGAGCGGGGCCGGTCGCGCCTTCATCGGCTGGTTCGGGCCGCGCGGCCTGAGCTCCCTGCTCCTGGCCTTGCTGATCGTGGAAGCCGGGGCGCCCGACGCCGTGCGACTCCTCACGATCACCGGCGTGGTCGTGCTGATCTCCGCGCTAGCGCACGGGATCACTCCCAAGGGGGCCGAAGGCGCGAGCGCGTTGCTGTTGCCGACGGCGAAGCTGCAGATCGAGCGTTTGCGCGGCATGGATGCCACGTTGCGTTACCGCGCCGAGCAGATCAAGGCGC
>JAICXR010000220.1 GCA_025980355.1 Chloroflexota bacterium
ATGGCGGCGTGGTCCCCGCCGGCGCAGCTCGGGTTCATCGTCGCGGCAAGCAGTTCGGCGACGATGGCGGCCGGCGCGGGCGGGGAGTTGACCCAGCCGAAGAAGCGCGGGTGGCCGTTTCCCATGGGATAGGGCATGATCAGCTGCGCGACGGCAGCGAGCAACGCCTCCGGCGCGGTGCCCGCCTCGGAGAGCGATTGCGCCAGCAAGTCGCGCCGCTCGTCCTCCGCCATCGGCCGGAAAACCGGGCGGCTTGGCATGCCGGCGAGGTAGTCGGCCGCCAGGTCGATGGCCTGGTGGCCGATACGGCGGAACTCTTCGGTGTCGAGCGCCAGGGTACCGGCGCCTGTATTCAGGGCGCCGAGGGCCCGGTCCGATTCGGTCTGTTCCGCCATGCTGAGAACTCTACCCCATGGCCGTTCGTGTCGGCCAGATACCTCACCGCGGCACAGCCCCCGCGCCACCGAGTCGTTCCGCAGCCATGGGCGGGTATTCTGGCTGATCTCGTACTCGTACACGGCCTCTGCCCGGCTTGGCGATGCGGCTTCGGGTACTTATCTTTTGGCGCTGAGGTGGGCATCCTTCTCGGCTCCCAATGGGAGGTAATCGCAATGGCGGCAGACAAGCGCGTGCTCGAGGCGTGGTCGAATGTGCTCGGATCGCCGCATGTACGGGAGCTGACCCCGGACAGGGTGTGGGAGGTATCGGATCACGGTGATGCCCGGTATGTGCTCAAACGGATTTCGGGGCAGTTCGCCGACCCGGCTCGTCGGTTCATCGACGAGGCCCGGGTTCTGTCGTTTCTCCAAGAGCAAGGACTTCCGGTGGCGGTCCCGGTGCCGTGCGACAACGGCAGCGTCTACGCCGCCGATGCCAGCGGCGCCCTCTTTGCCTTGACCCCGATGCTGCCTGCCGGCGAGACCAGCTCGGCTGCGCCCCTGGACGCAGCCGATGCCGCGCGGTATCGGAACGTCGGGGCCACGATCGCCCGCATGCACGTGGCGCTGGCCAAGTGCCCATTCGACATCGATGCGTCGCAGGAAGGTCGCGGGCGACTCGGCCCGGACCGGTTCCCTGAGCTTTGGCGGCATCTGGAAGCCACGCTTCCCGCGCCCGTATTCGATGACCTGGCGGGACGGGTCCGGCCGTGGCGCGAAGCGATCACGCGCGCGCTAGGCGACCCGCATGTGCAACGAGTACACGGGGATGTCCACGGCGGCAACATCCTCACCGACCACGACGCCGTCACCGGCGTCATCGATGTCGACCACCTGCCGCTCGCACCACGCAGCTACGACCTGGGTTATTATCTGGCGTTCTGCGTCCACTGGCGACTCGGACAAAGCAATCTCAGCCGGCCCATCGAGCACTATGTGGCGTTCGAAGCCCGACACCTGCTCACGGGATACGACACCGTCTCCACGCTGACCAGACGCGAAACCGATGCTCTCCCAGCGATGAGCCTGGCGGTCGCGCTCATGCTGCTCGACTACTTCCTGACGACAGAGGGCATCGCCGAGGGGAGCTGGATTCGGACCGCGCGCTGGATCACCGGCCACCCCGACACGCTCGGGCCTTCCTGACCCGACCGCGATTGCGTCCTGATCGGCAAGCGCGCTGAAGGAGTAGTCGTCCTCACATCCGCGTTCGGCGCGCACCCCGGCCAGGGGCCGTGAACGCTTAGCGTTGCGATGCGGCGGCTTCCGCCAACTCCGCGTCCGACCGCCGGCGCCACTGGCCGCGCCGCGCGCCGGCCAACGGCTCCTCCACCGGCGCCGGTGCCTGGGCCTTCGGCGGGTCCCGGAACTGCTGGCGATAGAGCGTGGCGTAGAGGCCGTCCAGGGCCAGGAGCTGGGCGTGGTTGCCCTGCTCCACCAGGCGCCCGTGGTCGATCACCAGGATGACATCGGCGGCGAGGATCGTGGAGAGGCGGTGGGCGATGACAATGCTCGTTCGTCCCTTCATCAACGGCACGAGGGCCGCCTGGATCAGGGCCTCGGACGTGGAATCGAGGGCGCTCGTCGCCTCATCCAGGATCAGGATGTTCGGGTCCTTTAGGATGGCGCGGGCGATCGCCAGTCGCTGCTTCTCGCCGCCCGACAGGCGGTAGCCGCGCTCTCCCACGACCGTCTCGTAGGCCTCGGGCAGGGAGGCGATAAAGTCGTGGATGTTCGCCGCCCGGGCCGCCGCGACGATCTCACCCTCCGTCGCGTCGGGCCGCGCATAGCGGAGGTTCTCCATGATCGTGGTGTGGAAGAGGAAGGTCTCCTGGGTCACCATCGCCAACTGCGCGCCCAGCGAGTCGAGCGTGACGTGGCGCACATCCTTCCCGTCGATCTCCACCGTGCCGCTGTCCGGGTCGTAGAAGCGCGGCACGAGGGTGGTGATCGTCGTCTTGCCGGCGCCGCTGGGCCCGACCAGGGCGACCAACTGTCCGGGCTGGATGTCGAAGGAGATATGGTCGATCGCCGGGCGGTCGGCGCCTTTGTACGAGAAGCTGACGTCGCGGAAGGTCACCCGGCCGCGCACCGGCGGCAGCGCCGTGGCGCCGGGCTCGTCGCGGACTTCCGGCACCATGTCCAGGTACTCGAAGATGCGGTCGAAGACCCCGAGCGCGCCGCGCAGATCGACGTAGACGTTGGCGAGATTGGTGACGGGACGATAGAGGTTGCCCAGGTAGGCCACGAAGGCGACGACCGTCCCAATGGTCAGCTGGCTACTTATGACCAGGTGCCCGCCGTACCAGTAGATCAGCGCCGGTCCGACCGCCGAGAGGACGGCCATCAGCATGTAGAACCAGCGGCCCACCATGGTCTGGCGGATCTGCAGGTTCATCAAGTCCTGGTTGATCGTACGGAAGCGTTGCCGTTCGTCGGCCTGCCGGCCAAAGACGCGGGTCAGGATGAAGCCGCTGATCGACAGGCGCTCCTCCATGTGGGCCGTCAGGTCGGCCTGGCGCTGCTGCGTCTGCTTGGAGATGCGCTGCCGGAAGCGCCCGACGGAGCGCATCGGCGCCACGAAGGCCGGCAGGATGACGCAGGCGAGGATCGCCAGGTGGGCGTTCAAGGCGAAAATGACGGCCAGGGTCGACGCCACGGTCACGGTGCTGGTCACGATGCCGACGAGCGTGCCGGTGACGGCGTTCTGCACGGCGCCGACGTCGTTGTTGACCCGCGACATGATCTGACCGGTCTGCGTCTGCACGTAGAAGCGCAGGGACATGCGCTGGAGATGGGCGAATAACTGGTTGCGCAGATCGAACATGATGGCCTGGCCGACGCGGGCGTTGAGATAGTTCTGCAGGACGCCGAGGAAGCCGCTGCCCACGGGCACCATGATCATGCCGAGCACGAGCAGGTTCAGCAGCCCGCCGTTATGCGCGGGGAGTGCCTTGTCGATAATGGCGCGGATGATCAGCGGCGGCACCAGCCCGATGGCCGTCGTCCCGGCGATGCAGAGGAAGATGACGACGGTGTGCCAGATATACGGCCGCAGATAGCCGGCGATCCGCCCCAGATGCTCGTATTTCAGTTTGCCGGACGCCGCGTCGTTCTCCCTGCTCATGCGGCCCCAGCCCATGCCGTGGCCGCCCCCCCGATCCCACATGCTGTTTCTCCTCGTCGCGGGCCGCTGGCGCCACCCCACCCGAACGGTGGGCTCGCCGCCGCCTAGTCGCCGGGTTGGCCGGCGCCACGCCCGGGTCATCCGTCCGTCAGCGGACGGGCGTCGCCGCACCAGACGGGCGTTCACTGCCCACCGGTTCCGCATCGGCAAGGATGCGGTAGAGCTGGCGGCGCGTATTCACCAGCAGCTGCCGCGCTTCGGCGAGCTCTGCCTTGCCCCCGGCCCGGACGACGTGCCTGACGGCGGCGCCAACTTGCTCGAAAAGGTCCCGCAACTCGACCATCGCGTCGTCGACGCTCTCCGTGACGGCGTTCCAGACGGCCGCCAGTTCCTCCCGACGCTCTGCCACGTAGGTCCGCCCGGCCTCGGTGAGGTGGAAGACGCGGCGAGTCTCGACCTGTTCGGCCCGGATCAGCCCCTCATCCTCCAGCAGTTGGAGTGCCGGGTAGACCGAACCCGGGCTGGGGCGCCAGACGCCGCCGCTGCGTTCACCGATCTCCTGGATGATCTGATAGCCATGGCGCGGCCCATCGGCCAGCAACGCCAACGCGGCCGACCGCACATCGCCCCGACCGACGTGCGGACCGTGCCCGAAGCCGCGTTCGCGGAAGCCGCCAAAAGGCGATCCACCCTCCGGGCGGCCGCGCCCGCCGCGCATCCGTCCAGCGTCCCGCGAAAGATATCGACCGATGTCGCCGCTGTGATTCCGTTGTCGTTTGCGCCCCTCGGGCGACGTATTGGATTCGTGCATACGTTGCTTCCCCTTCTTGACAACGCATATCGCCCGCGTTGCGGTGCACTCTCGACGGACCGCCGATATATCGAACATACAACGCCGATATGTGTTTGTCAAGCAACCGACCGTTGAGTGTACTCGGTTGCACGTGAAACGCGCGGCGCGCCGACACGGATGGCCGGGGCGCTCGGCGGTCCGGACCAAACACCGCGTCAGGCCTGCCACAGACGCTCGTAGACGCGGAGCGTCGTCTGCGCCGTGCGGCGCCAGGTGAACGGCGCAGCGCGTTCCTCCGCCCGTTCGCCCAGGAAACGCCGTCGGTCGGGGTCGCGGAGCAGCGCCCCGACCGACATCTCCCATCCGTCCAGGCCGCCCTGCACCACGAGCAAACCCGTCTCGCCCACCACTTCCCGATGCGCCAGCAGGTCGCTCACGGCGACCGCGCAGCCGCAGGCCATCGCCTCCAGCACCGGTAAGCCGAACCCTTCCCGCTCCGCCGCGCTGACATAGACGGTGGCCCGGTTGTAGAGCCAGGCCAGCTCTTGCTCGCCCACGCCGTCCAGCCAGAGCACCGCGTCCGCGACATCGAGCGCAGTGGCCAACGCCCGAAGTTCCTCACGCCGCGCGGGATCTGTTGGCGCACCGACTTTGACGAGCACAAGGTCAGGAGCATTGCCGTGACGGAGACGGGCCAGCAGGCGAATGAGCACGTCGACGCGTTTGCGCGGCGCTTCGGTACCGACATAAAGGAGGGTCGGCGTCTCCGCCGGCAAGCCAATCGACGCGCCGTAACTCGCCGGTACTGACTGCCGGCGGAATAGGCGATGGTCGACGCCGTAGGAGGTCGCCGTGACGCCGCACGTCCCGATCAAGCCGCGCGCCCGACAGATCGCCGCGGTCGCCTGGGAACCGGTCAGCACGGCCGCCGCCCGCCGGAGGGCCAACCGGGCCGCACTGTCAACCAGGCGTGTGACGATCGCCCTCGTGCCGGTCGCGTGATCGTCGGGGAAGAGGTCATGGACCGTCACGACCGCTCCCGGCTGCAGCCAGAGCATGCTGGCGAAGGTCTGGGCAGTGGCGTGAACCAGCGCCCCAGGGCGCGTCGGGACGTACAAGGGATAGCTGGCAAGGAAGGAGTGCACGTCCAGGCCGCGCCAGCGAGTCGCTCGTCCCAGCAGCGCGGGCAAAGCGCCGCCGATCGTCGGCGTCAGCCGCGCATCAACGCCGAGAGTACCGAGCTCCCGGCCCAGGGCGGTGGCGTAGCGGCCCACCCCGGTACGGCCTCCCGCCGGACGAGCGATCAGATCGACGGCTACCATCCTGCCTTACGTCCCCGCCCTGGAGGCGTGAAGCCAATCGCGATCACTCGCACTGCCGGCGCGCCGCACCTACCCCGCGAAGACGGGCTGCTTCAACGCCGCTCGCGCGCTATTCACCGTGCGGAAGGCGGCGTTCACGCCTGCCATCATGAAGGCGGCATCGTTCTGGCAGGCCAGGAACTGGAACCCTTGTTGCATCCGCTGCCCGACCTCCTCCGGCGACATACAATGGATGCCGGCGGGCTTGCCGGTTTTCTTGCCCGCCTCCAGCACCCGCTGGATCGCCTCGGCGTGCCGCTCGTCGCGCTTGCCGCGCAGCCCCATCGACCAGGAAAGATCGGATGGCCCGATGAAGCAGGCGTCGACGCCCTCCACGGCCAGGATCTCCTCCGCCCGCGCCACCGCGTCAATGTGTTCGATCATGACGATGCAGAGGATCTCATCGTTGGCATAGTCCATATAGTCCGTGCCCGCCCAGTAGCGCCAGCGCCCGCCGCCGGCGGAACGCACGCCGTGCGGCGGATACCGGCAGGCGTCGGCGGCA
>JAICXR010000385.1 GCA_025980355.1 Chloroflexota bacterium
CTGATCGTCGACCGCGTTCCCATTGACGGGGACCAGCACGTTGCCGGGCTTCACCTCGGCCGAGGTCGTGTCCGTCGGCCCCTTGCGGAGCGACCGTAATAAGTCCATGTTGTCCTTGGCTACGCCGACAGCGCCGGCCCTCCCCGCGCCATTCGTCCATCCCGCGACCGTGTTTTCCGAGCCGCGGGGGTATAGTATAGGCAATCAAGCCCCCACAATGGCGTGCCAACGGCCAGGAGCAGAGGAGGAATGTATGGGACGCGCCGATAGGACCCGGCACGATCGCAGCTACTGGCGCACGCTCTACGCCGCCACGCACGATATCGCCTCCAGCCTCAACCCGGAGGAGGTGCTCAGCCGACTCGTCCGGCGCGTGACCGAGGCGATGGACGTCAAGGCGGCGACGCTACGCCTGCTGACCGCGGATGGCGATATCCTGACCCAACGGACCTCCTATGGCCTGAGCGAGCGCTACCTCAACAAGGGTCCGGTCGAACGTCGTCGCAGCCCGCTCGATCAGGAAGCGCTGCAGGGGAAGCCGGTCTGGGTGGAAGACGTGCGCCGGGACCCGCGCTTCCAGTACCCGAAAGAGGCGGGGCAGGAGGGCCTGGTCTCCGCCCTCTGCGTCCCGGTCAGCCTGCACGGCGAGCCGATCGGGGTGATGCGCGTGTACACGGCGAGTCGGCGCGAGTTCGACCCGGAAGAGGTGGAATTCCTCACCGCCCTGGCCGACCTCGGCGCGATCGCCATCGAAAATGCCCGGCTGCACGAGGAGCTCCGGCGCGACCTGGACCAGACGGTCGGCGCCCTCTGGGGCGTGCAGGCGTCAAAGGCCTGACGCACCCGGCACGTTACCGTCACCAGCCGGTTCATGGGGCAGCCGAGATCGGCATCCCCAATGCTTGCCTGGTCAGGCGCGGACCCGGGGCCGAATGAGCAGCTCCTCGATCGACGCCCGCTGCGGGAGGCTGCAGACGAGCACGATCGCCTCCGCCACGTCCTCCGGCTGCAACATCGTGGCGCGGTGGGCGTCGGTCGGGACGGTCGGACGCGACAGGATAATCGGGGTATCCACCTCACCGGGTTCGACGACGCAGGCGCGGATGCCATGCTTCCATTCTTCCAGGTTGATGGACTGGTTGAGGGCGATGACGCCGGCCTTGGCCGCGCTATAGGCGACGCCGGAGACGAGCGACGCTTGGCGTCCGGCGTTGGACGACACATTGACGATGGTCCCGCGCTGTTGGGCCCGCATGGTCGGCAGCACGGCCTGGATGCAGTAATAGCAGGCGTCCAAGTCCACGCGGATCACCTGTTCCCAATCTTCACGGGTCATATCGCTAAAGTGGCGCGTCTTGGTGTTCATGCCGGCATTGTTGACGAGGATGTCGAGCCGGCCGAAGCGCTCCCGGGTGTGACGGACGGCGGCCTCCACCTCGTCGGGCTTCGCCACATCCGCCGCCGCGACGAGCGCCTGGCCGCCCGCCGCCGTGATCTCCGTGGCGAGCTGCTGCAAGGCATCGACGCGTCGCGCCGTCAGCGCCACGGCGGCACCGGCCCGCGCGAGGGCCAACGCCGTCGACCAGCCGATGCCGCTGGACGCCCCCGTGACGAGGGCCACCTGCCCGTCGAGTGCCATATCCGCCTCCGTCGCCCTGGTCGATGTCCGACCCCGCCGCGGTCGTTCACCGCCGCCCACCGTCGGCGTGCCGGCCGGGTCGCAAGCCCCCTGCCACATCGCCGATCGCGGCACAGTATAGCAAGCATGACGCTTCCCGGCGTTGGCCGGGTGCGCCCGTGGTACACTGACGGTGCATTGCCGACGTAGCTCAGGGGTAGAGCAGCTGTTTCGTAAACAGCTGGTCGCCAGTTCGAATCTGGCCGTCGGCTCTCCCGCTACCAGAGGGGGATGACTCTCCGACGTCACTCGGAGAGCCGTCATCAGTACCCTTTGGCCCAATGTTGGGACCAATCCGCCCCGGGCTGCCATCTGGTTGGCCCGGCGTGTTCGGCCGGATCAGCCGTTGCACCTTGGCGGCCGTGTCGTCATCCAGCCCTGGCACGTGGTGGGTATAGGTGTCCAGGGTGAGGGCAATGCTGCTGTGACCGAGCCGCTCCGACACGATCTTCGGATGCTCTCCGGCCCGAAAGAGCATCGTCGCGTACGCTAGGCCGCGGGCGGCACAATCCTGGAGCCACTGGTCGAAGAATTCGGCAACCGTGATCTTGTGTTGTTCCGTCACGCCACCCTGGTCGACCTGACGCTTCAGTTCGCGCAGCTGCCGTTGCACATCCGCCCGCGTCTTGCCGTAGAGCGTTCGGCCCGGCGGAGCCGGAGTGGCTCACCCGGCAGTTCGTGAAGCAGGCGCTCCTCCCGATCCGGTTCTCTCTGGAGGTGGGCCTGTTGGAAGACCTGGAGCACGGGCCACCGGACCAGCTCGCCGCCAACCGTCACTTGCGCGACGTGCTGCGGGCCAAGGGCTACTGCGTCCGCTATGGAGAGTTCAACGGCGGCCACGACTATCTCTGCTGGCGTGGCGCGCTCGCCGATGGGATGGTCGCCCTGCTCGGCGATTGATGGCGCCGGAGGGTTTCCCTACGCTGCTATTCTTTGGAGTGACACGCTCGACGCCACGTAACGCACGACGATCAGCGCGGGAGGTGCTGGCATGCTGGCCGCTGCGCATGCCATAGCACGCACCTTGTGCGTACGGCGGTGAGAACGGCCGAGGATACCTTCCCTCGCGAGAGGAACGCCCGAATGTCCAGGCCGGCGGCGCGCTATGACCAGATCAGGCACGGGTATGCGACCACGCGCCGCCCCGACCCGCGCCTCGTCGCCGCGGTGGACGCCGCGCTCGACGAGGCGACCTCCGTCGTCAACGTCGGCGCCGGTACGGGATCGTATGAGCCGCCGCACCGGCGCGTCGTGGCCGTCGAGCCGTCGCGCGTCATGCTCGCCCAGCGCCCGCCGGGCAGCGCGCCGGCCGTCCAGGCGGTGGCCGAGGCGCTGCCCTTCGCCGACGGGGCGTTCGACGCCGCCACGGCGCTCCAGACCCTCCACCACCGGCGCGACGCGGATCGGGGCCTGCGCGAACTGCGCCGGGTCGCCCGCCGGGTGGTGGTCCTGACCCGGGACCCGGCCTTCGCCCGCGACTTCTGGCTGACGTGCGACTACCTACCGGAGAACCCGAAGCTCGACGTCCCCATCTTCCGGCCGGTGCCCCGCCTCGTCGCGGCACTCGGTGGGCGGTGGTGCAGCCCGTCACCATCCCACACGACTGCGCGGACGGCTTCTTCGGCACCTACGGGCGGCGACCGGCGGCCTACCTCGACGCTTGGGTGCGGCCGGGGATCTCCGCCTTCGCGCACCCGGACGAGGCGGCGCTCCGGCGGGGCCGTGCTCTCCCATGCCGCCGTCGCCGCGCGCGATCCCCACCGGCTCCTGGGACCGCCGGCCGTAGCCCACCCCTGGCCGGCTCCGGCGGCTCCTGGCGCGCACGCCCTTTCCGCAGGACTTCCCCTTGCCCGCACGCCGCCGCGAAAAGGCGTCCGCGGCGGCCCATCTCCCCAAGGGATGCTGGGGGCAGCGGCGTACCCTACCACGCGCGCCACCCCCACGACCCTTGCCGAAGCAACCCGAGTTACCGCAAGCGGGAGCATTGACGGATAGCACAAAAGTTCTATAATGTCACGGTTATAGAGGGCAAGACATGGCTTGCCCCGACGAAAACGTTGC
>JAICXR010000393.1 GCA_025980355.1 Chloroflexota bacterium
GAGGCGCGCGGCCAGTCGATTGGCCTCGCCCAGGGTCACGACGACGGAGCGGTCGCCGGCGAACATCGGGTGCAACGGCTCGACGCCCAGGCGGACGCCCCGCTCCTGAGCAGAGGGGAGCAGCGCGGCGATGCCGTCCTCCACCATTCGTCGCGCCGCCGCGATGTCGCGGTCCGGGGCCGGGCCACAGACGAGGACGAGCACGTCGGTGCCCAACTCGGCCGCTTCGTCGATCGCCTGCCGATTGTCGTCGACGCGCGCCGCGCGTTCTGCTGCCGTGGCGGCCGGGAAATAGCCGCCACGGCAGAGGCTGGAGACCCGCAAGCCGGCGTCGCGGACCAGGTGCGCGCTCTCTCGCAGCCCGGCGGCCGCCACCTTGTCGCGCCACAGGCCGATGGAGGGGATACCGGCACGCACGCAGCCGGCGACGGCCTCGGCGACGCCCCAGCGGGGCGTGGTGGCCTGATTCAGACTGAGGCGGGATAGATCCGCCTTTCGCGATGAGGCGACGGTCATTGGGCAACTCCGGCGGCGATGAGGAGGCAGCGGAACCGTTGCGCCGCGGCGTCGCCATCCCGGAGCAGCCCGGCCTGGTCGGCAAGAACGAAGAGTTCGCTGAGGTGCAGGATCGAGCGGGCGCTTTCCTGGCCGCCGACCATCCGAAAATGGGACTGGTGGCCGTTGAGGTACGCCATGAAGACGATGCCGGTCTTGTAGAAGCGCGTGGGGGCCTGGAAGATGTGCCGGGAAAGCGGCACCGTCGGCGCCAAGAGCGCCCGGTACCGGGCGCGGTCGCCGGCGTCCAGGGCCCGCAAGGCGGCGGCGGCGGCGGGGGCGATGGCGTCGAAGATCCCGAGCAAGGCGTCGCTGTGCCCCTGCTCGTCGCCCAGGATCAGGTCGGGATAGTTGAAGTCGTCGCCGGTATAGCAGCGGACGCCCGCCGGCAGTCGGCGGCGCATGGCGACTTCGCGACCCGCATCCAGCAAGGAGATCTTGATGCCGTCGATCTGCGCCTGGTGCTCGCTGACGATTTGCAAGCAGGTCTCCATAGCGCAATCCAGGTCCGGCGAGCCCCAGTAGCCCTGCAGTGCCGGGTCGAACATGTCCCCCAGCCAGTGCAGGATCACCGGTTGCCGCACCTGGCCGAGGATGCGGCCGTAGACTCGCCGGTAGTCGTCCGGTCCGTCGGCGCAGGCGGCGAGGGCCCGGCTGGCCATCAGGATGATCCGGCTGCCGGTGCCCTCGACGAAGGCGCACTGCTCCTCGTAGGCGGCGATCACGTCCGCAACCGTTCGCGTCGCGGAAGGCGTGAGGTGATCGGTGCCGGCGCCGCAGGCGATCATGCCCCCGGCGCCCTTCGCCTCCGCGACGGACCGCCGGATCAGTTCCCGGCAGCGTTCCCAGCCGAGCCCCATGCCCCGCTGGGCGGTGTCCATCGCTTCGGCGACGCCGAAGCCCAGCGACCAGAGATAGCGGCGGTAGGCGATGGTCGCCTCCCAGTCCAGGTCGGCGGAGGTCGTCGGGTCGCCGCCGGCCAGGGGGTCGCAGACGACGTGGGCGGCGGCGTAGGCGACCCGGCTGGTCGCCGGCGGCGACTGACCGTTCGCGGGCGCCAGCCCACTGAGCGTGTAGGGGCGGCAGGTTCGATCCGCGCGCGGCAGGCGTAGTGTCTCGGGCATGCACTAATTCTCCGATCGCCGCCACCGGGCGGTACGCCGTATGGTACCGAACGGACCTGGGGGCCGGGGGCAGGGCTGATATCATCCGGCAGAGGCCACCGGGACCGGGAGCGGAGGGTTGCACGCTTGGCGTCGTTGCGTGGCCGCGTCGCCCGGGGCGTCGCCGATCTCTACCCCGGCAACTTCGCGATGGTGATGGCGACCGGTATCGTCGCCATGGCGGCGTCGTTGCTCGGCATGACCGTCGTCGATCGGGTCCTGTTTCTGGCGAGCGTGGTGGCGGGCGTCATCCTGGGGCTGTTGCTCGTCGCCCGGCTGGTGTGGTTCTGGCGTCGCGTCATCGCCGACCTGGATACCCATGCGCGCGGGCCGGGCTACTTCACGGTCGTGGCGGCGATCTGCGTCGTCGGCGTGGAGGCCGTGATCCTGGGCAACGACCCCACGGTCGGGGCGATCCTCTGGTTCGCGGCCTCGTTGCTCTGGTTGTTGCTGATGTACGGCTTCTTCTCGGCGATCATCGTCATGGCGCCGAAGCCGGACCTGGAACACGGGCTGAGCGGCGCCTGGCTGATTGTCGTGGTGGCGACGGAGGCGCTCTCCATCCTGGCGACGGAGGTCGCGATCCGGCTGCCGGGCCAGCATCAGCTCTTGCTCTTCGGGGCGCTGACCGCCTTCTTGCTCGGCGCGATGCTCTTCATCCTGATTACCGCCCTGATCTTCTACCGCTTCACCTTCTTCTTCCTGACGCCGGAGGAGTTCACGCCCCTCTACTGGGTGAATATGGGGGCGGCGGCGATCACCTCCCTGGCCGGCAACACGCTCATCCTGAATGCGCCGCACTGGGCCTTCTTGCAGACGTTGTTGCCGGCGCTGCTCACCTTCAGCCTGATCTTCTGGGCGACCGGCTCCTGGTGGATCCCCTTGCTGCTCATCCTCGGCGTCTGGCGGCACGGCATCATGCGCTTCCCCCTGACCTATACGCCGCGCTACTGGGGGATCGTCTTCCCGCTCGGCATGTACACCGTCGCCACGTACCAGCTCGCCCTCGCCACGGGCCTGACCTTCCTGGAAGACATCTCGCGTGTCACGATCTATGCCGCGCTGGCGGCGTGGGCGCTCGCCTTCATCGGGATGCTGCGTCATCTCGTCGGGGAGATCATCCTGGGCGTGATGCCGATGCGGCCCAGCGAGGGGGTGGGCGAACTCGCGGCCCCGCGTACCCAGGCGGCGGCCCGGGCCGCCGCCCCCTCACTGCACGATCGCTGAGGTCCGGTCGTCCAGGGGAAAAGGCAGCTCCTGTCCGGTCTGGCCGGAGCGATAGATCGCCTGGATGATCTCGACGGCTTTGCGCCCTTCCTCGCCGTTCACGAGCGGCTGGCGGTCGTGGAGGATCGCGTCAAGGAAGTCTTCCAGTTGCAGCTGGTGGTAGGAGGTGACGGGCGCACCGGCGGAGCCCGACTCGAACATGAACTCGTTGCGCAGCGTGTCCGCCTCGTAGCGCCGGCGGCCCTCCTCTTCTTCGCCGGGAATCTCCCAGACGTCGTTGAGGCCGACGCGTCCTTCCGGTTGCTCGGTGACGGACGCCCAGCCCCCGTTGCTGCCGTAGACGACGATCCGCGCGAAGCTGTAGCTCGTCCTATTTGGGGAGACGCTGGCCTCGATCGTGCCGAGGGCGCCGTTCCGGAACCGTACCGAGGCAATTGCCGTATCTTCCACTTCGATGTAGGGGTGGGTCAGGTTGCCCCAGCGACCGCTCAGGCTGGCGATCGGTCCCAGATACCACTGGAACATGTCGATGGCGTGGACCGCTTGGTTGACCAGGACGCCCCCGCCTTCGCTCGCCCATTTGCCCCGCCAGGCGTCACGGGCGTAGTACTCGGGCGGGCGCGAGAAGCGCACGGTGCAACTGCCGAGGACCGGCGTGCCGAGCTTGCCGGCGTCGATGGCGGCACGCAGGCGCA
>JAICXR010000504.1 GCA_025980355.1 Chloroflexota bacterium
AAGGAGATCACCAGCATCAGCGTGATCAGCAGCATGAAGCCGACGAAGTGGATCGTGCCTTCAAGGCGGGGATCGAGCCGCTGGCCGCGCACCCGCTCCAGGGCGACGACGGCCAGGCGTCCGCCGTCCAGCGCGGGGAACGGCAGCATGTTGATGATGGCGAGGTTGATTGACAGCAAGGCCGTCAGCTCGATCAACGGGCCCGGGCCGGCGTGTGCGGCTTCGCCGGTGAGCTTGGTGATGCCCACGGGGCCGGACAGTTGCACGCCGGCGCTGCCGAACATCTGGCCGATGCCGTCGAAGAAGGCCCCGATGAGGGAGAACGACTGCTGCACGCCGACGACCGGCGCCCGCCAGACGGGGGAACGGACGGGGATGACGCGCGGCACAAAGGCGATGCCCACGTGGCCCTCACCGACCTGCACCTGCGTCCGCGGGGTGACGACCACCTGTTCGGTCTGCTGGACGTTACCGGTCGGACTGACGGCCAGGATGAGCGACTTGCCCAGGCTGCCGTCGATGATCTGCTCGAACTGCGCCTCGCTCGTCAGGCGCGCGCCGTTGGCGCTCAAGACCAGTTCCTGCGGCTGGAGGCCGGCCGCCTCGGCCGGGCTGCCGGCCTGCACCTGCTGGATGACGATTCCGTCCATCGTCGGCTCGCCGACGATCGCCACGGCGGTGAGCAGGATGGGGACGATCAGGACGTTCATCGTCGCGCCAGCCGACAGGATGATCGCGCGCTTCCAGCGCGCCTTGGCGGCGAAGCTGCGGGGCGAGGAGATTTCCCCGTCCTCGCCCTCCATCCGCACGTAGCCGCCCAACGGGATGGCGTTGAAAGCGTAGTCCGTTTCACCGACGTGGACCGAGGCCAGGCGGGGCGGGAAGCCGAAGGCGAACTCTTTGACCCGGACGCCGAAGATACGCGCCGTGATGTAGTGCCCGAATTCGTGCGCCAGGACGAGCAGGAGCAGCACCGGGATGATCCAGAGGTAGTAGGCCCAGGACATCTAGTGCACCTTTTCCAGCGTCAGTTGCTCGACCAAATCGGCGGCGACGCGCCGGGAATCCCGATCCGCTTCCAACACGTCGTCCAACGCCGGATCGGCCACGTTGTGATGACGATCCAGCACAGACTGGACCACCCGCGAGAGACCCGACCAGGAGAGGCGGCCGGCCAGGAAGGCGGCAACGGCCACTTCGTCCGCCGCGCAGAGCGCCGTGGGGTAGGTGCCCCCTTCACGTCCCGCCCACTGGGCGAAGCCGAGGCAGGGGAAGCGGTCGACATCGGGCGGGTAGAAGTTGAAGGCGCCGGGGTGCTGCACGTCGAGCGGCGGCAGCGCCGAAGGCCAGCGGTCAGGCCAGGACAGAGCGTAGCGGATCGGCGTTCGCATGTCCGGCGTGCCGAGCTGCGCCTTCATGGAGCCGTCGCGGAACTGCACCAGCGAGTGGACAGCGCCCTGGGGGTGGATCGTGACCTCGATGTGGTCGTAGGGGACGCCGAAGAGCCAGTGCGCTTCGATCACCTCGAGGCCCTTATTCATGAGCGTCGCCGAGTCGATGGTGATCTTGTTCCCCATGGCCCAGACCGGGTGGCGCAACGCCTGCGCCGGCGTGGCCGTGTCCAACTGTTCCCGACTCCACTCTCGGAAGGGGCCGCCGGAGGCGGTCAGGATCAGCGTGCTCACCGCATCCGGCGGCTCGCCCTGCAGGCACTGCCAGAGGGCGGAATGTTCGCTATCGACGGGACGGAGCTGGACGCCGGCCTGGTCGGCGGCGCGGCGTACTAGTGCGCCAGCCATGACGAGCGCCTCCTTGTTGGCCAGGGCGATCGCCTTGCGTGCCCCGATCGCCGCCAGTAAGGGACGGAAGCCATCGCTGCCGCTGGTGGCCGCGACGACGATGTCCACGGAGGGATAGGTCGCCAGCTCCGTCAGCGCGGCGTTATCGCCCCAGCACCGCGTCCGAGAATCGGGCATCTTCCAATGCGGTTGCGAGGAGAGACAGGCGACCTCGGGGGCGAACTCCCTGACCTGCGCTTCCAGCAGGGCGGCATTGCTCCGCGCCGCCAGAGCGACGACCTTCAGGCGCTCCGGATGCTCGCGCACCACGTCAAGGGTCTGACGCCCAATGGAGCCGGTGCTGCCAAGGACGGCGAGGCGAATTGGTTTATCCACTCTGAATCAGCATAACACAGGCGGCCATGACCGGAATGACGAAGAGCAAGCTGTCGATGCGGTCGAGGACTCCTCCGTGACCCGGGATCAGCCGGCTGGAATCCTTGACGCCGAGTTGCCGCTTGACCAGCGATTCCAGCAGGTCGCCCAACACCGCCGCCAGTCCCCCCGCCGCCCCGACCAGGGCGCCCTGCCACCAGGGGCAATCCAGCGCCATCAGGGCGGCTACGACGCCGACTGCGGCCGCCGCCAGCAGGCCGCCGATCAGGCCCTCCACCGTCTTCTTCGGACTGACGCGCGGGCAGAGCGGGTGGCGCCCCAGCGCCCGCCCGGCGACGTAGGCGCCGGTGTCGGCGGC
>JAICXR010000190.1 GCA_025980355.1 Chloroflexota bacterium
ATCGCCGCCGCGCTCCACGTGGCGGCGGCCCTGCCGGCGCCCGTCCCGGCCTGCGGCCTGGCGACGGCGGGGCTGCTGACGGACGACCTCCTGGTGCATCCCCTCAGCATCGACAACGGCGTCATGCCGCTGCCGGAGGCGCCCGGCCTGGGTGTGCAGGTGGATTGGTCCCGGTTGGAACGCTACACCATCGCCACAGGCGAACTGGCCGCACGATGATCGACCCATCGGCAACGGGCGCCGCGCTGCTGCTCCCGGAATTCCTGCATCGGCGGGCCGAGCTCACGCCGGAACGCGTTGGCCTCGTCTGCGCCGGCAGTCGCTGGACATTTGCCGACATGGACCAGCGGGCCGATGGCGTCGCCCGCCGGCTCGCGGCCGCTGGCGTGCAGGCCGGCGATCGTGTCGCCACGCTGCTGCGCAACGGAACGGCTCCGGTGCTGCTCTTGCACTCCCTCGCCCGCCTCGGCGCGGTGCTGGTGCCGCTGAATATCCGCCTGGCGCCGGCCGAACTGGCCTGGCAACTGGAGACGTGCGGGGCGTCATACCTCGTCTACGAGAGCGCATTGCACGGTGCGGCGCAGGACGGTACCGGCTGGCGAGCGCTCACGCTCGTCGCCGTGGAAACGCTCACCGCAGGCGGTGACCATCGTCCGGGCGAAGCACTTCCCCACGCTACCCCGCTCCGGCGCCACGTCGATCTGGCCGCCTTGCAGAGCATCGTCTACACCTCCGGCACCACCGGGCAGCCCAAGGGAGCCATGCTCACCTACGGCAACCACTGGTGGAACGCCGTCGGCTCGGCCTTGAACCTGGGCCTGCAGCCGGATGACCGTCTACTCGCCTCACTGCCGCTCTTCCACGTCGGCGGCATGGCGGTCCTCTGGCGCTCGGTCCTCTACGGCTGCACGGCCGTCGTCCATGAGCGTTTCGATCCGGCCGCGATGAATGCCGCGATCGACGATGAGGGCGTCACCATCGTCTCCGTCGTGGCGGCGATGTTGCAACGGATGCTGGATCAGCGCGGGGACCGCACCTACCCGCCCGCGCTGCGCTGCGTGCTCCTGGGGGGCGGCCCGGCGCCGCGGCCGCTGTTGGAAGCCTGCGCGGCACGCCGCATCCCGGTCGTCCAGACCTACGGCCTGACGGAAACCGCCTCCCAGGCCGCGACCCTGGCGCCGGAGGACGCGCTGCGCAAGCTTGGTTCCGCCGGCAAGCCCCTCTTCCACCTGGAATTGCGGATCGACTGTGCCGGGCGTCCGGCGACACCGAACGAGACCGGCGAGATCCTGGTGCGCGGCCCCTCGGTGTCGCCCGGCTATTACGGCGACGATCAAGCCCGTCCGCCAACCAGCGCGGACTGGCTGCGCACGGGAGACCTGGGCTGGCTGGACGACGACGGCTACCTCTACGTCGCCGACCGCCGCGACGACCTGATCATCTCCGGCGGCGAAAACATCTACCCGGCCGAAGTGGAAGCGGTGCTGCTGGCGCATCCCGCCGTCGCCGAAGCCGGCGTCACCGGCCTGGACGACCCGCAGTGGGGCGCGGTGCCGGTGGCCGCGGTCGTGCTCCGGCCCGGCGTCGCCGTCACCGAAGGGGAGCTCCTGGCCTTCTGCGCCGGCCGCCTGGCCCGCTACAAAGTGCCGGTTGCCATCGCCTTCCGGACCGAGCTGCCCCGCACGGCGTCGGGCAAGCTGCAGCGGCGCCGGCTGCCGAATCCGGGCCTTACTTCCCCGCCCGCTTGAGCCGCTCCGTATCCGTCACCTGCTGGGCGACGGTGCGGAAGCTGTCGGTCGTCGTGCCCGGCTTGTCGAAGAGGGCCTGCAGGCCCTTGCCGATGATATCGGAGGCGTCGGAATCGTCGTAGAACTCCGGCACGTCCTGGGGGTAGCCGAGCTGCATCGCCTGCGTCGCCACGTCCAGGTTGACCTGCTCCAGTTCGGGGTACTTCTGGAGGCAGGTGCTCTTCCACTTGGCCAGCACCGACGTGCGGACCGGCAGTTCGCCCGTCACCGCCGACTGCGTGGCCTGGAAAGTCGGCCCGGAGAGGTACTGCAGCACCTCCCACGCCTGCGAGACGTGCGGCGTGCCCTGCCAGATGGCGAAGCCGTCGCTCGTCCCCTCCACCTTGCGCTCGACCGGCCCTTGGGGGACCGGGGCGTAGACCCAGGTGATCTTGGTGCTGGCGTTGTTCTGCGCGTTGGTGAAGGGGTAGAAGCCGTCCTCGCGCATGCCTACCTTGCCCGCCCAGAAGGCGTCGCCGGTGCCGACCTTAGGGAGCCCCGACGAGGCGACCGTCATCGTCTTGGTGTCCCAGATCAGGTGGCGGGCCCACTCCAGGGCGTCCAGCGCCGGCGTCTGGTCGAGCAGGCATTTGGTGGGGTCGTTCGGGTCGACGATCTGCCCGCCCCAGGCGGCGATGCGCGCCCACTCCCGGCCGATGCCGTCGACGCCGACGATCCAGGCCCCGAGCGTCGTCACCTGATCGCCCTGGCGGGTCGTCAGCTTCTCCATGGCGCTGGCGTAGTCGTTCTGGTTCCAGTCGAGCGTCGGCAGCGCCATGCCCTTTTGTTGGAAAAGGTCCTTGTTGACCCAGAGCACCATCATGTTGACGTACTTGGGCATGCCGAAGCGGATCACCTTGTTGCCCTGGCCGAGACTGCCGTAGACGTCGATCTGGAAGTTCTTCCACTGCCAGGGATAGAAGTCGCTAGTGTCGATCTTGCTCTGCGCCAGCAGTGGGGTCACGTCGACCAGGAGGTCCTTCTGGGCGTACTGCTCGACGTTGCCGCGCCAGGTCTCGAAGACGTCCGGTGCGTCGCCCCCGGCCATCTGGGCGAGCAGTTTCTGGTCGCGGCTGCCCGATGGTAACCCTTCGACGCTCACCTTGATATCGGGGTGGCTGGACTCGAAGTCCTTCTGGACGGCGGCCTGGAACGCCGTGACGGCGTCGTTGCCGTTGCGGTTCTGCCAGCGGATCTCCACCGCTTTGCCACTGCCTGCCGCCGCCGGCTGCGCCGCGGACACGCTGCTGCCGGTTGTCCGCGCGACGGCACTGCCCGCGGACGTGGTCGCCGCCGACGTCGCCGCAACCGACGACAAGGTGCCGGCCTTCTGAGCGCCGGAGACGGCCGGCTCCGCACCACAGGCGGCCAGCAGCGCCATCGCCGCCAGTCCGGTGGCGGATCGAACACTGCGGACCAGGACGGTTCGCCGAGATAGAGGAACAGCCATCGTCAACCACCTTTCCTACTGCGTCCCGCGATGGTACACCGCGGCTACTGAAGGTCAAGCATAATTACGATTATCGCCTAGCCTCCCGGCGCCGCGTCCTCCGCTTCCTCACCCTCCTCGCCGTGCTCGACGATGTCGCCCTCCTTGAACAGGATCGCCTGGAGGGCGGTGCGCCACTTGGGCGTTCTTCGGAGCAGGAACTCCAGGTCCATGCCGAAGTGTTTGTACTCCTCCTGTTGGGAGTTGGCCATGATCGCCCGCGCCACCGGGTCTTTCTCGACGGCCAGGCGCTGTTCATACCAATCGATCGCCTCCGCTTCTTCGATCAGGGAGACGATGATGCGGGCGAAGGTGCGGGTGGCCTCCGGTAGTTCGTCGGGCGGTTCGTGATACTGTTCAAATGGCACGGGGAGTCCTTCCGGCGCTGACGAGACGGTGGCCCAGGGCCACGCTGCTTCCACAGGCAAGCGTGTGCCATGCTGGCAGGGCGCGTGCCACGCCGTCGTCCCCGGTCCTGGCACCGGAATTGCCGCGGCGGCAGAGTCTTATGGGGCCGGTTGAGGGCGGCGCAGCAGCGGCATAATGGGAGGGACCGGGCATGGTGCTTCAGGATAGACGGGAACACAGCAAGAATCCGTTCCGGCGGTTTGGTGGCGATCGGCAGCCATTCTCGCGCCTCTCGGTCGAGAAGCATTCCCGGCTCCGCGGCGCCACGGCGGTGAACAGCGTCTGCCCGTATTGCGCGGTGGGCTGCGCCCAGCTCGCCTACGTCAAGGACGGCCAGTGCATCGACATCGAGGGCGACCCGCGCAGCCCGATCAACGAGGGGACGCTGTGCCCGAAGGGCGCCAACACCTTCCAACTGGTCCAGAACCCCCATCGGCCGCAGGCCGTCCTGTACCGCGCCCCCTTCAGCGACCATTGGGAGGAGAGGCCGCTGGACTGGGCGATGGATCGCATCGCGCAGCTCACGAAAGAGACGCGCGATGCCACCCTGGTCGACCGCGACGAGGACGGCGACATCATCCGCAACACCACGGCGCTCGGGCATCTCGGCGGCGCCACGCTGGACAACGAAGAGAACTACCTCATCAAGAAGCTGTTCAACACGATCGGCATCATTTCCGTCGAAAACCAGGCCCGGATATGACACAGCGCCTCGGTGCCCAGTTTGAGCACCTCGTTCGGGCGCGGCGCGGCGACCAGCTTCCAGGAGGATCTGCAGTATAGCGACTGCATCCTGATTATGGGCTCCAATATGGCGGAGGCCCATCCGGTCGGGTTTCGCTTCGTGGTCAAGGCGCGGGAAAAAGGGGCGCGCGTCATCCACGTCGACCCGCATTTCAGCCGCACCTCGGCCTGCGCCACCGACTACGTCCCGATCCGCGCCGGCTCCGACATCGTCTTCCTGGGCGGCATCATCAACCAGATCCTGACGCAGGAGCGCTGGTTTAAGGAGTACGTCCTGGCCTTCACCAACGCCACGACGATTATCAACGACGACTTCGTGGACGCCGAGGTCGACCAATCCGGCATCTTCTCCGGGTACGACCCGCAGGAGCGCAGCTACAGCCCGGAGACGTCGAACTGGCAGTATGCCGGTGAGCCGGCGCCGCCGCAGACGCAGACGGCCGTCCACATCGGCGCGATGTCGCGCTCGGAGACCCTGGCGGCGCTCAAGGCCGGGCAGCCCCAGCGCGACCCGAGCCTTCAGCACCCGAACTGTGTCCTGAACATCCTGCGGCGCCACTACGCCCGCTACACGCCGCAGATGGTGGCCGAGCAGTGCGGCTGCACGGAGGAGCAGTTCCTCGACGTGGCGGAGCAGCTCATGGCCAACTCCGGCCGGGAGCGCACCGGCGCCGTCGTCTACGCCGTGGGCTGGACGCAGCACTCGACCGGCGTGCAGATCATCCGCACGGCGGCGATCATGCAGGCGCTCCTGGGCAACATCGGCCGCCCCGGCGGCGGCATCATGGCGATGCGCGGGCACGCCAGCATCCAGGGCTCGACCGACATCCCGACGCTGTACAACCTGCTCCCCGGCTATATCCCCCAGCCGGCGAAGACCCGCAACCACAACACGCTGAGCGACTACTTCGAGCAGGAGAAGGTGGAACGCGGGGTCTGGAGCGATTTCCGCAGCTATACGATCAGCCTGCTCAAGGCCTGGTACGGCGACGGCGCCCGGCCGGAGAACGACTGGGGCTTCCACTGGCTGCCGCGCGTCACCGCCGACCATTCCCAGTTGCCGATGTCGATCGACATGGCGGCCGGCAAGGTCAAGGGCTACTTCGTGATGGGCCAGAACCCGGCGGCCGGCAGCCCGAACGCCGGCCTGGCCCGCGCCGGCCTGCGCCAACTGGACTGGCTGGTGGTGCGGGACTTCTTCCTGATCGAGACGGCGACCTTCTGGAAGGAGGGGCCGGACAAGCCGGACCCGGCGACCATCGCCACGGAGGTCTTCTTCATGCCGGCCGCGACCGGCATCGAGAAGGCGGGGTCGCTGACCAACACCGAGCGCGTGCTGCAGTGGCACGACCAGGCGATCGAGCCGCCCGGCGCCTGCCGATCCGAGCTCTGGTTCGCCTGGAATCTCGGCCGCCGCCTGAAAGACCTCTACGCCGGCAGCACCAGGGAGGCCGACCAGGGCATCCGCCACATGACCTGGGACTACGGCTACGACCGGCCCAACGTCCTGCCGGACGGTAGCGTCAGTACGATCGCCGGCGAGCCGGACGCGGAGAAGGTGCTGCGCGAGATCAACGGCTTCACTGTGGCCGACCGCAAGCAGCTGACCACATATCAGGAGTTGAAGGACGACGGCAGCACCGCCTGCGGCTGCTGGATCTACTGCGGCGTCTACCCGGAGGCCGGCCGCAACCGGGCCAAGGACCGCATCGGCGACATTGATCAACATGTCCATCCCAACTGGGCCTGGGCATGGCCCGGCAACCGGCGCATGATGTACAACCGGGCCAGCGCGGACCCGGAGGGGAAACCCTGGAGCGAGCGCAAGAAGTACGTCTGGTGGGACCCGGCGGCGCAGCGGTGGACCGGCCTGGACGTGCCCGACTTCGAGCCGGAGAAGCCGCCGGACTATCGCCCGACGCCGGACGCCACCGGCATGGCGGCGATCGCCGGCGACGCCCCGTTCATCCTCAAGCCCGACGGCATGAGCTGGCTCTACGCCCCGGGCGGCACGAAAGACGGCCCGCTGCCGACCCACTACGAGCCGGTGGAGTCGCCGGTGTCCAATGCGCTCTACCGCCAACGGACCAACCCGACCGTGCTACTGCACGACGTCCCCGGCAACGCCCTGGCGGCGCCGGAGGACCCCGACTACCCGCTCGTCATGACGACGTACCGCGTGACCGAGCACTACTTGAGCGGCCCGATGAGCCGCTTC
>JAICXR010000239.1 GCA_025980355.1 Chloroflexota bacterium
AGCAGCGCCGCCACCAGCAGTGCCGCCACCGGCAGCGCGGGTACGGCGAATAGCGCTTCAGCCTCGGCCGCTACGACGAGCGCCAGTAGCGGCAGTAACGCCGCGGCGACCGGCACGGGGACCGGCGCGGCGGGCGGCGCATCGCTCGGCCCGGCCGGCACGGTGAACTACGTGGCCCATAAGGACGTCAAGGGGAACATCAATTTTTGGCACTTCTGGGGCTCGCCGGTCCGGCACAACACGATCCGCGGCATTATCAATAACTTCCAGGCGGAATTCCCGGGTGTGAAAGTGACGGATACCGCCTATCCGTTCGGGGACATCTGGACCAAGAATCTGGCGGCGGTCGCTGCCGGTTCCGGCATGCCGGATGTGATCGTCGCCGACCGCCCCAGCCTTCGCTTCACGGGCAAGAGCGGCGTCTACCAGAGCCTGGATACCCAGTTCAAGCAGGACAAGATCGACAGCAGCGTCTTCTGGCCCTTTACCTGGACCGAAGCGACGCTCAACGGCGTTCCCTACGGCATCCCCTACGAGACGGATATTCGGGTGCTCTATTACAACAAGGCGGCCCTATCGGACGGGGGATTGGACCCCAACACGCCGCCGAAGGACTGGCCGGAACTCGACGCCAGCGCACCCAAGCTGGACAAGAAGGACAGTAGCGGCAAGCTGCAGCAGATCGCCTTTTACCCCAATTGGGGCAGCTTCGATATCTCCCAATGGGCCTGGAACAACGGTGGCGAGTGGGAAGACAGCAACGACAATCCCACCGTCAACGCGCCCCCCAACGTCGCCGCCCTGGCCTGGGAAAAGACCTGGTTCGACCGCTATGGCTATGCGCCCTGGACGGCCCTCAAGGCGACGTTCACCGGTGGCAATCAGGACGGCTTCATGAACGGCAAGGTCATCATGAAGGCCGACATCGGCGGCTACATCTCCTTCCTGAACTTCTACAACCCGAGTTTCATGACGAAGGACAAGAAGAACCTGGGCTGGGGCGTCGCGCCCATTCCGCCGAACACCGGCCACAAGCCGGCCAGCCTGTCCGGCGGCTTCGCACTGTCCGTGCCGAAAGGGATCAAAGACCTGGCGGCGCCCTGGGAGTTCATCAAGTACGCCGTCTTTGTCGGTCAGGCAGCCTGGGCCCAGGGTACCTACGCGATGCCAACCGTGCAAAGCATCGCCAGGGACAACCCGACGCTGAATGGCGATCCGAACTGGAAGTTCCTGGTCGACGCGATGTCCTACGGCCGGCCGGCGGTGTATAACCAATACACCGACAACCTGCTCAAGGGTCTGGGCGACGCCGAAAGCAACGTGCAGCAGGGTAAGCAGCAGCCGCAGGCGGCGTTGGACGCGGCGCAGCAGGTGGCGCTTCAGCAGGTGGCGCAAGGCAAGGCAAAGAAGTAGGCACGGCGCGAGGGCCGCAGGGCCGCGAGGGGATCTCGGTCGGCGGACGGAACGTCCCGACCGCGTTCCCCTCGCCAAGTGACGGGAGAGGTGATCGTGGCGGAAGTCGCTGCAGCGCCGACGACGAGCGCCGCGGGAAAGCGGCCCTGGGTGACGCCGCAACGCCGCGAAGCGCTGATCGGCTATCTCTTCCTGCTGCCCTGGGTCATCGGCTTCCTCGGCCTGACGCTAGGGCCGATGCTGTTCTCGCTCTACGCCAGCTTTACCCAGTACAACATCGTCAGCGCCCCGATCTGGACCGGCTTCTATAACTACCATCTGATATTCCAGACGGACAACGATTTCAAGATTGCGCTCTTCAACACCTTCTGGTATGTCATCGTCCGGACACCGGTCCATATCATCATCGCCCTCATCCTGGCCCTGCTGCTCAACTTGAAGCTGGCCGGTACGAACTTCTTCCGGACGATCTTCTACTCGCCGACGGTCCTGGGCGGCGTCTCGGCGATCTTCCTCTGGATCTGGATCCTCAATCCGCAGGGACTGATCAACCGGGCCCTTGGCATCTTCCACATCCCCGGTCCGAACTGGTTCTACGACCCAACCTGGAGCAAGCCCGGCCTCATTGTCATGAGCCTGTGGCAAGTCGGCGGCGCCATGGTGATCTTCCTGGCCGGCCTCAATGCCGTGCCCCGCACGCTCTACGAGTCGGCCGAGATCGACGGCGCGTCCGTCTGGGTGCGCTTCTGGCGGGTCACCGTGCCCCTGTTATCGCCATCCATCTTCTTCCTGGTCGTGACCAATATCATCGGCGGTTTCCAGGTCTTCAATCAGGCCTACGTCGTCAGCACGACGGCGAGCTCGAATCCTGGCGATCCCGCCAAATCGCTGCTCTTTTACGAGATTCTGGTCTACACGCATGCCTTCAAGAATCTGGAGATGGGCTATGCCACGGCCCTCTCCTGGATCTTGTTCGTCATCATCATGGCGATTACGGCGGTGCAGCTCTGGCTGAGTAAACGCTGGGTGTACTACGAGGGGTAGGGGGACGCGCATGGCGGTCGCCGAACAGGGGGGGCAATTCACCGGCATCTCGTGGCGCCAAAGTCGGCGCCGGAGGGAGCAGGCGGGGAAGGCGCTGGCCTTGCTCATCCTCTGCGCCATCTCGATCCTCTTCATCGTCCCCTTACTCTGGATGTTCGTCACGTCGCTCAAACCGCTCAAAGATGTCTTTGACCCTTCGTGGATCCCCCAGCCGGCCGTCTGGGCGAACTATCCGGCGGCGCTCACCAGTTCGCCCTTCGCCCTCTATTTTCGGAACACGCTCATCATCACCGCCGTCTCGGTGATCGGCAACGTCCTCTCGTCCTCGTTGGTGGCCTATTCCTTTGCCCGCCTCCGCTACCCGGGGCGAGAACTCATTTTCACGCTGGTCCTGGCGACATTGTTGTTGCCCGGCATCGTCACGCTCGTCCCGACTTATATCCTCTTCTCCAAGATGCACTGGGTCAACACGTTCTTACCGCTCACGGTCCCAAGCTTCCTCGGTGGCGGCGCCTTCAACATCTTCCTGCTCCGCCAGTTCTTCCGCGGGCTGCCCTTCGAGCTGTCGGAGGCCGCCCGCATCGACGGCGCCGGCGAGCTGCGCATCTGGTGGCAGATCGTGCTGCCCCTGTCCATCCCCATCCTCACCGCCATCGCCATCTTCTCCTTCCAGGGCGCCTGGGAGGACTACCTCTCCCCGCTGATCTACCTGAACACCGCCACCAAGTGGACGCTGCAGCTGGGATTAACGACGTTCGAGGCCGGCGGCGGCGGATTGCCGCTGTGGAACTACATGATGGCGGCCAGCCTGGTGATCATGCTGCCGGTGCTGATCGTCTTCTTCATCGCCCAGCGCTGGTTCATCGAAAGCGTGGCGATTTCCGGGATCAAGGGCTGACGCTACGCCAGCGCCTCCGCCGCCGTCACCCGGCGCTGCCCGGCGGGCTGGGAGGGCGCCGCTTCGATTCTCGGCCCGGCCTCGCCGGCCTCCGCCATGCGCCGGAGGAGGCGCTCGCGCAGGACGCGCGTCACCTCGGCGTGCGACTGGATACCGATCAGGTTGATCAGCTCGTAGGGGTCGGCCAGCAAGTCGTAGAGGCAGTCCTCGACGTAGACGTCGGAGCCGATCCGGCGGTTGCCCTGCCCCTCCGGCGCCGTGATCGAATACTTCCAGCGGTGGGTGCGGATCGCCCGCCCCACCTGCGCCTCGCTGATCTGGACAAACAGGTCGTCCGGCCAGCCGGCGGTCTCGCCGCGCGTGAGCGGCAGGATGCTGCGCCCGTCCAGACCCTCCGGCACCGGCAGGCCGGCGGCGTCCAGCAGCGTCGGCGGCAGGTCGATCAGGCTGACCAACTGGCTCAGCCGGCCGCCGCCATCGAAGCCCGGCCCGGTCAGCGCCGTGGGGACGCGGATCGAGCTCTCGTGGCAGGAACGCTTGTACTCCGCGTTGCGCGTGCGGAAATGGGAGCCGTGGTCGGACGTGAAGAGCACGATGGTGTTGTCGCGCAGGTCCAGGCTCTTCAAGGCGTCAAGCAGGCGACCGTAGGCCTCATCCAGGCGCTTCACCTGCCCGAAGTAGCCGGCGAGGTGGCGCTGCGTCGAACCGCCGAGCGCCGCCAGGTCGGGCGGCGTCCAGCGACCGGCGTAGGGCTCGCGGTAGCCGTCCGGCGGCGGGTAGTCGTCGATGTGGTTCTGGTGATGCGGCTCGATATACGAGACGAAGAGGAAGAACGGACCCTCCTGGTGGCTGTCGACGTAGCGGATGGCGGCGTCGGTGAGGGCATCGACGCGGTAGCCGGGGAGCTTCACCGGACGGTTCTCGTTGTCGTACATCACCGTGTCGTAGGAGTCGGAGGTCATTTCCAGGGCGTTGGAACCCAGCCAGTACTGGTAGCCGCCACGATGGGCCTCCGTCACCGGCTCCTCGCCGCCGAGGTGCCATTTGCCGATGTAGCCGGTCTCGTAGCCGCCGTCGCGGAAGTAGTGGGCCAGCGTGCGGGCGTCGTCCGGCAAGGGGATGCCGTTGCGGTAGCAGCCCGTGCGCGTCTGGTAGAGCCCCGTCTGCAACGCCGCCCGGGCCGGGGCGCAGACCGGCTGGCAGGTACAGGAGTAGTAGGCGTGCGTGCCCCACTGCGCCACGCGGTCGAAGTTGGGGGTGAGTCCCAGCGGGTTGCCGTGGACGCCGGTGGTGTCCCAGCGCTGCTGATCGGTGAAGAAGACGATCACGTTGGGATGATCGCCACGGGTCCGCGCCATGCCTGCTCCTCTGCCGTCGGCCGGCGGCGACCGCGGTGTCGCCGCCGGCCTTCCAATCGTATAGTTGCGGGGATCATACACCACCCGGCCCACCGACGGGCGACCGAAGGGCGAAGGCGCATGCAAGTCCTCCATTCTGTCAACGAATTACGGGCCGCAGTCGCCCGGCTGCCGCGGCCGCTGGGGCTCGTGCCGACCATGGGGGCGCTGCACGCCGGGCACATGGCGCTGATGACGGCGAGCACGGCGGACAACCGATCAACGGTCGCCAGCATCTATGTCAACCCGAGCCAGTTCGGGCCGCGGGAAGACCTCTCCCGCTACCCGCGAACGCTGGAGGCCGACCTGGCGAAACTGGAGGCGGCCGCCGCCGACCTCGTCTTCGCGCCGGAGACGCCGGAGATGTATCCGCCCGGCTTCGTCAGTTGGGTCAGCGTGGAAGGGCCGCCGGCCGAGCGTCTGGAGGCGGAACGCCGGCCCGGCCACTTCCGCGGCGTCGCCACCATCGTCGCCAAGCTCCTGCTCCAGGTGGGGCCGGATGTCGCCTATTTCGGCCAGAAGGACGCCCAACAACTGGCGGTGGTGCGCCGCGTCGTGACCGACCTGAACATCCCCGTGCGGATCGTCGGCGTCCCTACCGTGCGGGAGCCGGACGGCCTGGCCCTGAGCAGTCGCAACGTCTACCTCTCACCCGCCGAGCGCCGCGCCGCGACCGTCCTCTCCCGCGCCCTCCGGACGGCGCAGGCCCGCTATGCCGCCGGTGAGCGCGACCCGGAGGCAATCCTGCAGTCGATGGCGGCCGAGTTCCGCGCCGAACCGTTGGCGGACTTGGATTACGCCGACCTCGCCGACCCAGACACCTTCCAACCCGCCGTGCAGCTGGACGACCGCACCCTGGCCCTCGTCGCCTGCCGCATCGGCGCGACACGCTTGATCGACAATACGGCGCTGGGAGGCACTCACTCCTGACCTCTCCGGGGAGGCCCCCTCACCTGACCTCTCCCCCATGCGCGGGGGAGAGGAACGCGCCCGGGAGTGTGGTTGCGTTCTTGGCCCATCGCCGAGCTGCCACGGTCGGAAGCGGGCACCAACCGCTCGACGCTG
>JAICXR010000286.1 GCA_025980355.1 Chloroflexota bacterium
CATCGTCAAGCACGATGCGAACTTCGCGGCGGCTGATGCGTCGGCGACGGCGCAGGCCGGAGCGGGTGCCGGGCAGTCCAAGCCATGAGCTTCGCGGAGAGCGGCTACGCCGCCCTGGCGATCGCCATCGTCCTCGGCGCGTACACGGCGACCGCCGCGCTGGCCGGCCATTTTCGCGGCTTGCCGGAGTTGCGGCTGAGCGCGGAACGCGCCGCCCTCGCCGCCACGGGGATGGTGACCTATGCGGCCCTCGTGCTCTTCGGCCTGCTCCTGACGCACCAGTTCAGCGTCGCATTCGTGGCGGAGGTCTCCAGCCGGGAGATGTCGACGCGCGCGCTCCTCAGTTCGTTCTGGGGCGGGCAGGCCGGCTCCTTACTGTTCCGGACCTGGATGCTCACCGCCTTTACCGCTGCCGTGGTGCTGGTCCAGCGCCGCCGCGAGCGCAGTCTGCTGGCGCTGACGGTCGCCATGCTGGCGGTGGTCGAGGTTTTCTTTTTGCTGGTCGTGCTCGTCAGCACCAACCCGTTCGCCGTGCAGTTGCCGGCGCCGGCCGACGGCCGGGGGCTGAACCCGCTGCTGCAGGACGAGGCGATGAGTTTCCATCCGCCCTTCCTACTCACCGGCTATATCGCCTTCACCGTGCCCTTCGCCGTGGCCGTCGCCGGACTCCTCTCCGGGCAGATGGGGATCGGCTGGCTGCGGGCGGTCCGGCGCTGGACGCTCGTCGCCTGGACCATCCAGGGTTGCGGCCTGCTGGCCGGCGCCTGGTGGGCCTACCACGTGCTGGGCTGGGGCGGCTACTGGGGCTGGGACCCGGTGGAGAATGTGGCGCTGCTGCCCTGGGTGGCGGCCACGGCGTTCTTGCACTCCCTGATGGTGCAAGAGCGGCGGGGCATGCTGCGCATCTGGAACGTCTGCCTGGCGGCGGGGGCCTTCTGCCTGGCGATCTTCGGCATGTTCCTGGTAACGAGCGGCGTCGTGACGTCCGTCCACGCCTTCGCCGCCTCCGCCGATGGCCCCCTCTTCTTCGGCTTCCTGGCGGCGTTGCTGCTGGGGCTGGTGGCCCTGGTCGCCTACCGCCTGCCGCTGCTGCGGTCGGAGGGGCGATTCGACGCGCTGGCCTCGCGGGAGAGCGCTTTCTTGCTGAATAACCTGCTGCTGGTGGCGGTCGTCGTGGCGACGTTCTGGGGCACCATCTTCCCGATGATCTCGGAGACCTTCCGCGGCATCAAGATCGGTGTCGGCCCGGCCTTCTACCAGCAGATCAACACACCGATCCTGATCGCCCTCATCTTCTTGATGGGGATCGGGCCGTTGCTGGCCTGGCGGCGGACGGCGCTGCCGGGCTTGGTGCGCAACCTCACGGCGCCGGTGCTGACGGCGGCGGCGGTCTGGGCGTTGCTGGTGCTGCTCGGGATGCGCCAGGGGCTGGCGGCGCTGGCCTTCGCCGCCTGTGCCATGACGGCGGTCGCCATCGCCGTCGAATATGGGCGCGGCATCGCGGCGCGACGCCGGAGCGGCGAAGGCTTCTGGCTGGCGCTGCGAACCCTTATTGAGCGCGACCGGCGGCGCTACGCCGGCTACCTCGTCCACCTGGCCGTCGTCCTGCTCGCCGCCGGCGTGATCGGTTCGACCTTCCAAACGTCGCGCGAGTTCGCCCTCAAGGTCGACCAGACCGCCACCGTCGGCCGGTACACCTTTCAGTACCTGGGCGAGAAGACCTACCAGCGGCCGGACTACGCTGGCGTCTACGCTGTGCTCGCCGTGACGAGCGGCGGGCACTCGCTTGGCGCGGTGCAGCCGGAACGCCGGGTCTACCTGCATTGGGAAAATCAGCCGGTGACCGGCGTCGCAATCATGACGACGCGGCCCTGGTTGGATGACGTCTACGTCCTCTTCACGGACCTCGACGCCCAGAAGACCGCGACGTTCCGAGTCTACCTCAACCCGCTCGTCTCGCTCATCTGGGCCGGAGGCGGCCTTTTCATCATCAGTGCGTTGCTGCTCTTCCTGCCCCAACGCCGCGCTCGCCCGGCGTTCCATCCGGTCAGTACCGGGAAGGCGATCGCCAGTGAAGCCTGAGGCGGCGACTGGCCGTGGCGTCTCGCTCCAGAGCTGGTGGCTGGCGGTCGTCGCGGCGATCGTGCTGTTGCTGGTCGTCGTGGCCGTGGGTAGGCAGGCGATGAGCACCGCTGCGCCCGCCGCCACGCCGGAGGCGCGCGCGCACGCCATCGGGGAACGGCTGGCGTGCCCCATCTGCGAAGGGCTGTCGGTGGCCGATTCGCCCTCGGCGCTGGCGCAACAGATGCGGGCCGAGATCACCGACCAGATCACCGCCGGCCGGAGCGACGCGCAAATTCAGCAGTTCTTCGTCGCCCGCTACGGTCCGGCCATCCTCCTCACGCCGCCCAAGCAAGGCTTTACCCTGCTGGCCTGGTGGGCGCCCATCCTGTTCATCGTGTGCAGCGCCGTCGGCATCTGCCTGGCGGCGTACCGCTGGTCACGCCGACCGGCGACCGAAGAGGCGTTGCCGACGCTCACGGCCGAGGAGGAGCGGCAATACGCCACCCGTCTGGCTGCGCAGTTGCCGGGCGGGGAAGGCGCCCAGTCTGGCTCCGGTGGCCGGGGAGGCCCCCGCTCTGGCTTCGGCGTGCAGAAAGGTCCCCGCTCTGGCTTCGCCATCTCTCCCCCAAGACTGGGGGAGAGCCAACATCGAGCGACTGGTAGCGATTCCCCAACCGTGCCGCACGACGCCGGTCCAAGCACGCTGCCGCCATCCCAGGCGCGTTCCTCTCCCCCAGGGTTGGGGGAGAGGCCAGGTGACGGGGCCTCCCCCCAGCCGTCGGGAGCGAGGGCCCAGCCGTGACTGCTGCCCTTATCACCGTCCTGCTCGCCGTTGGCGCCATCGCCTACGTCGCCAGGCCGTTGCACGGCCGGGTTGCCGTCCGTTCGGAGGAAGATCCCGAGGTCGATGTCCTGCGGGAGCGGCAGGAGGCCGCCGTGGAGGCGCTGCGCGAGTTGGATTACGAGCGACAGATCGGCAAGCTGACCGATGCCGAATACTTCCCCTTGCGCGAACGCTATGCCCGGCAGGCGATGGCGCTTTTGAAGGTGCTTGATCAGCGCGAGGCGGCACGGGAGGCCGCGCTGGAACGGGCGATCGCCGCGCGCCGCGGCGGTGGGCGCGGCGCGGGCCCGGTTGTCCCGGTTCGGGTCCCGGCGGGTGCGTCGGGGGCCGGCGGCACTCCGGCGCGGCCGCTTCGCCGCTGGCTCCTCGCCACGGCAGGCGGCATGCTGGCGCTCGTCGCGGCGGTGGTCTTGCTCGTCTCCACCGTCGACCGGGGTACGGTCCAGCCCGCGGTGGTGGGCACGGTGCCGTTGCGGGCGCCCCATGCGCTGGCCTTTGACCCAGCAACTTCCGGTCGCTTGCTGGCCGGCGGCACGAATGGGATGATGGCGAGTACGGACGGGGGCAAGAGTTGGGCGGCCGTTGCGAGCAATGGGCTACCGGCCGGCATTATTAGTCTGTTCCCGGCCATTGGCAGCTCCGGGCTGATGGCGCTTAACGCCGACGGGAGCGTTCTGCAGTCGAACGACGGCGGGCAGACCTGGCGTCCGGCCGGGGGCGCGCCGACGTTGCCAAGAGGCGCGCAGGCCGTGGCTGAAGTGCCCGGCGCTCCGCCGGTATTGGTGGTTGCCACATCGGACGGGATGCGGGCGAGCAGCGACAACGGAGAGACCTGGGCGGCAGCGAACGGCTTCGTCAACGGCCTCTTGCCCACGAACGACGACCGCGATGTCGTCTACGCCCCGACCGCCGACCAGTCGACCGGGCCCCAGGGGCGCGTCTACCACGGCCTGCTCTTCGTCGCCACGGACAAGGGACTCTTCGCCAGCGCCGACGACGGGCAGAGCTGGTTGGCGCGCTCGTTGGGTGGCGACCTGGTGGCGCTGGCCGTCGATCCCCAGCGACCTACGTCGCTGATCGCGATGAACGCGCAGGGGCAGCTCTTCCGCAGCCAGGATGCCGGGGTGACGTGGGAGCGCTAGTGCCGGTGGTCGCGGCCGAGCGCATCAGCCGGCGCTACGAATCGGGGCTGGTGCTGCGCCCGTTGAGCATTCGGATTGAGCCGGGCGAACGGGTCGCCCTCCTGGGGCCGAACGGCGCCGGCAAGACCACCCTGCTGCGCCTCCTCTCCACACTGCTGCAGCCCAGTTCCGGGCAGTTGCGCCTATTCGGGCGTGATCCGCGGCGTGAGGGCAGCGCCGTGCGCTCCCGCATCGGCGTGGTGGCGCATCAGTCGCTCTTGCACCCGGACCTGACCGCGGCGGAGAACCTGCGCTATTACGCCGGCCTCTACGGCCTGGTGGACGCCGGCGCGCGGATCGGCGCCGCGCTGCACGCGGTTGACCTCGCCGCCCGGGCGCAGGATCGCGTGCGCTCCTTTTCGCGCGGCATGCAACAACGGCTGGCCCTGGCGCGCGCGCTGCTGCACCAGCCCGAGCTGCTGTTACTGGACGAGCCGGACGCCGGGCTTGACGTGCGGGCGCTTGACCTCCTGCCCCGCGTGCTGGCCGGTAGCGACGCGCTCGGCGCGTCGGGCGTCACGGTGATATTCACCACCCACCAGATCGACCGGGCGCTGGCGCTGGCCCGACGGGTGCTCGTCATGGTCGCCGGGCGCATTGTCTTCGACGGGCCGGCCGCGTCGGTGGATGCGCAGCGGGTGGGCGCCCTGTATGGAGCCGGCATCCATGGCCACTGACTCGGCGGCACCCGCGCTGGTGAAAGCGCATAAACCGTCCCCGGCCTCGCGCTATTTTCGCCAGGTGGGCGTCATGATCCGGGCGGAGTCGCTTGCCGAGTTGCGGCGGCGGGAGACGCCCGTCGCCATGGTCGTCTTCTCACTGCTGGTGCTGCTGATCTTCAGCTTCGCCTTCGACCTGCGCCCCGGCACGCCGCCCGATGTGCTGAGCGGCGTTGTCTGGTCCGCCATCCTCTTCTC
>JAICXR010000450.1 GCA_025980355.1 Chloroflexota bacterium
GTCAGCGGCGCCGGGGAGGAAGCATCGTTGCGCGCCACCACGTGCAAGGCGAACTTGTAGTTGGCGTCCCCGTCTTCACTGAAGGGAACGACGCGGTATTGGCCGTCGCCAAGGCGCTGAATTGCCGCCGGGTCGCGCGGATTGCCGCCGTCTTCGACCGTTTCCACGGTAATCACGCCGTATCTCCTTCACGAGTGCGCGTTATCTCCACGGCGACCCGGGAGAACACCGCCCCCCGCATCGGCGCGTGCGGCTTGTTCAGGCGCACGCGCACCGCGCGCACCGGATAGTGTGCCAGCACCGCCTCCGCCAGCCGTTCAGCCACCGCTTCCAGGAGCCGGCAGCGTTCTCCCTCCACCACCGCCTGCGCCGTGCGGTACACGTCGCTGTAGTCGACCGTCTGGCTCAGATCGTCGCTCATCCCGGCGGCGCGCAACGGCAACCAGAGGGTAAGGTCCACCTGGAAGGGCTGCCCGAGCTCCGCCTCGGCCTCCTTCACGCCATGGTAGCCGTAGAAGGTCAGCCCTTCCAGCAGGATGCAATCAGAATCCATCGCCTCGACCCTCCGGGCGCGAGCTGGTCCTAGTCGACCAGGCGCCAGTCCGGCGGTGCCTTGTCCAGCAGCGCCTGCAGCTGGGGCTGGAGCTGCTCCATCATGGATTTCGCGGTGATCTTGGCCGCCAGGAGGTTGGGGATCTGTTTGCCGAAGTCGGCGGCCACGTCGGTGTAGATGAACGGGATCGGCGTGGGCCGGCTGATTTGGAGCCCGTCGATGAAGACCTGGCGGTCGACATGGCCGGTAGGCTGGAGGAAATCGGGCGACTGCTGGGCTGACTTGAGGGTCGGCACATAGCCCAGCTGCGCCAGCATCTTCTGGCCGGTGGGGCCGGTGACGAAGAGGATCGCAGTCAACCCGTTATCGGGATGCGGGGCGTGGTTCACCATGGCGCAGCAGTCGGCAGGGGCGCGGGTGAAGACACCGACCTTGCCGACGGGATACGGCGCGACGTCCCAGTCGCTGCTCTTCATCACCTGGTCCATGCCGACGGTCGTATAGGAGCCGCTGGACATCATGGCCACTTTGCCGTTGCTCCAGGTGGCTTGTTTCGCCTGGGCCGCCGTCGGCGCGACCTGATGGACGTTGATGAGGTCGGCGTACCACTGGAAGGCGTCGGAGTAGGCACTGTCCGTTACCGTGATCTTCGTCCGTTCCTTGTCGCTGAACTCGCCGCCGTTCGCCCAGGCCCATGGGTTGTAGTAGTACCACGACGTCGTCCAGCCCCAGCCGAAGGTCGCCGAGTCGCCGCTGCCGGTCGTCAACCGCTTGGCCGCCTGCAGGAAGGTGTCCCAGGTCCAACTGGGGTCGCCCCACTTCTTGGGCGGCTCGGCGACGCCGCTGTTGCGGAAGAGGGTCTTGTTGTAGAAGATCACGGCGGGCGCGGTATCCCACGGGATGCCGTACCACTTGCCGTTGAGGATGACCTTTTGCAACTGGGTGGCGGTATAGGCGTTCTGATCGAGCTTCGCCTTCTGCACATAGCTGGTCATATCGATGTCCACTTGCTTAAAGGCCCAGGCCGGCAGTTTCTTGGTCTCCGGCTCGTGAACGTCCGGATACGTTCCACCGGCGACCGCCGCGATATACCCCGTGTCGTCGCTATTGGTGAATTGGATTTTGAGGGTGGGGTTCTCCTTCTCGAACTGGGCGAAGACGCCCTTCCAGCCGTCCTCCTCGGTCTTCGCCAGGCCGTTCGTGGCGAACCACCAGATCGTGTTCGCCGACGTGGGCGGGGCGATCGCGGCGGCGCTGGTGGCACTGGCGCTGCTTGCCTGTGTTGCCGTCGTCGTCGCGGTAGTCGCCGCCGCGACCGCGGTTGACGCACTGCTGCTCGTGGCCGCGGTGGTGCTGCCGGTCGTGGCAGCCGCGCTGGTGGGCGCCACTGTTGCCGTGTTGACGCTGACAGTGGCGGCGACGCTGGTGCTGCCAATCGTCGTGGCCGCGGCGCCGCCGCAGGCGACCAGCAAGGCCGAGCCGATGATGCCGAGCGCCCCGCCCGCGCAGCGCCGCACCACCACCCGCCGGGTCAATCGTTGAGACATTGATGGCCTTCCTTCCCAATGCTTTAGACGCCGACCACGAGGGCGGCCGTTTAGTGAAAGGTTGCTGAGACTCAAGTGGGACGGTAGCAGAGGAAACGATTGCCGTCAAATCGGGCGCGCTACGGAAGTGCGCCACAGATTCTCGCGCCGGTCGTTTGTCTGGATGACCCCTCTGCGCGCTTCGCTTGCACGGTCTCGCTCCGCGCCGCACGACCGCCACCATCGGCAGTGTAAGATGGCGTGAATGACGAAAGGTTGGGGGCATGCGGCGAGAGGGTGATGAGGGGGCCGGGACAACTGCGGATCTCACGGTGGCCTTGCGGGAGTTGCTCCATTCGGTACCGGGCCGCTTCAGTGTCTATGCCCGGCTGGTGGGGAGCGATGCGCCGCCGCTGACCATCTCCGCCGATGAGATACACTACGCCGCCAGCGTCATCAAGCTGCCGATTATGGTCGAAGCCTTCCGCCAGGCGCTGACGGGGCAGATCGCTCTCGAACAGACGCTGGTGCTGCGCGAGTCCGACCGCGTGGGCGGCTCCGGCAGCATGCAACTCCTCTCGCCCGGCGTGGCGCTCAGCGTGTGGGACCTACTCCGCTTGATGATCTGTGTAAGCGACAACACGGCAACCAACCTGTTGATCGACCTCCTCGGCCTGGAGCAGTTGAACCGGTCCTTTGCCGCCTGGGGCTTGCACGATACGCACCTCTACAACCTACTCATGATCCAGCCGGCTGCCATCACAGGGCGCAATAGCGTCACCGCCGCCGATATGGGGCGCCTGTTGGAACAGATCGCCGGCGGCGCCATCGTCTCCCGCTGGGCATGCGAGCGGATGGTGGAGATCCTCCTGCAACAACAAGCCGCCGACGAGCTCTCGGCGAACCTGCCCGACCGTTCCGCGGCGCTGGTCGGCGCCGCTCCCCTCGTGCGCGTGGCCCACAA
>JAICXR010000110.1 GCA_025980355.1 Chloroflexota bacterium
ATTGCCTACGAGCATCGGGGCGAATTGGCGGTCGGCGTGGTCTATGACCCGTTCCGGGACGAGCTGTTCCATGCGGTCCGGGGAAAGGGAGCGACACTCAACGACACGCCGTTGCACGTCTCCGGCACGCCGGACCTCGCGCACGCGCTCCTGGCGACCGGTTTCCCCTACGACCGGAGCACCCTCGACCCGGTGCTGGAGCGCTGGGGCCGGATGGTCCGCCAGGCCCAGGCGGTGCGACGCGACGGCGCCGCCGCCCTCAACCTGTGCTATGTCGGCGCCGGTCGATTCGACGGCTTTTATGAAGGCATCCTGCAACCCTGGGATGCCGCGGCCGGCGCGCTGATCGTGCGCGAGGCGGGCGGCCTGGTGACGGACTACCAGGGGCGGGACTGGACGCTGGCGGAGCGGTCCATCGTGGCCGTCAACGGCACGCCCCTGCTCCGAGAGTTGCTGGCGGCACTGGCGTAGGGCCGACGGGGTAGAGCGGTGGCGGTGTTCCCGAAGCGGAACGTAGCAGAGAGGCACGACAGCAGTGGAACTAACAACGCAGCAGAAGCAGGAACTCCACCAGCAAGGCTTCGTGAAGTTGCCGGGCGCCGTGCCCCAGGAACTGGTGGGGAACGCACTCCGGGCGATTAATGCTTCACTCGGCGACCAGGGCATGGACCCGGCGCTCCTGACCCAGTTCCGGTCGCGCAGTTACTGTCCCGAGGTGCAGGGGACGACCGCGATCACCGATCTGATCAACGGCTCGTCCGTGTGGCAGTACGCCGAATCGGCCATCGGCGCCGGCAAGGTCCGCCCGGTGCGGGGCGGCCAGATCGCCTTACGCTTCCCGAGCATGGACCCGCCCCGCGAGCCGGGGGCGCACATCGACGGCATGTATTCGCCCACCAACGGCGTACAAAAGGGGACGATCGCCAACTTCACCGCCCTGGTCGGCATCGTGCTAAGCGACATTCCCCACGACTACATGGGCAACCTGGCCGTCTGGCCGGGGACGCATCATATTTACGAGCGGTACTTCCGTGAGCACGGCCCCGAGGCGCTGCTGGAAGGGATGCCCAAAGTCGACCTGCCCAAGCCGGTGCAGATCACGGGCAGGCCCGGCGACGCGGTGCTCTGCCACTACCAGTTGGCCCACGGCATCGCCGGCAACGCCTCGCCCTTCATTCGCTACGCGATTTACTTCCGCCTCAAGCACGAAGGTCACGATACAATTCATTGGGAATGCATGACCGACATCTGGCGCGAGTGGGAGGGCATGCGGGAGGTGATCGCTGCCACGGGATAACGGCGACCGCGGCCCTGCTCTTTCACCCCCGCGTCGTTCCCCGAACCTCGTAAAGCGCCCTCCTTCAACGCCGACTTCCGGACCCTTGCAGGGCATGATCGAGCGCATCGTCTTCAAGAACGAGGCGACACTCTTTGCGGTCGCACGGCTCCGCCTCGATCGCGGCACCGCCCGGCAGGGGCGCCTGGTCACCATCACGGGGCTGATGCCCGGCCTGGCGGTGGGCGAAGCGGTCAGCCTTGAGGGGACCTGGGTCGACGACCGCCACTACGGGGCGACGTACCAGGTCGCCGCCTACCATCCCCATGCGCCGGAGGGACCGGAAGGTATCCAGCGCTACCTCGGATCGGGTCTGCTGCCGGGCGTCGGTCCCGCCACGGCCGAACGGATTGTCGCCGTCTTCGCCGAGAAGACGCTGGAGATCCTCGAACAGAGCCCGGACCTGCTGACCCGCGTCAAGGGGATGAGCGCCCGGCGCGCCGCCGACATCGGCGCGGCGTGGGCGGCCCAGCGAGAAACGCGAGCGCTGGCGCTGTTCCTGCAGCAGCACGAGGTTAGCCCGGCGCTGGCGCCGCGCATCCAGGCGCAATATGGCGCTGAGGCCGTGGAGATCGTCCGCCGCGACCCCTACCAGTTGGCCCGCGACATCCGCGGCATCGGCTTTCGGACCGCCGACGAGATTGCCCGTAAGCTGGGCCTGCCGGAGCACTCGCCGCAGCGCACGGCCGCCGCGGCCGCCTACGTCCTCTCGCTCGCCACCGACGACGGCCATTGCTTCCTGCCGAAGACGCAGGTCGTCGCCCAGACCGCCGGCCTGATTAATCTGCCGGAAGAGCCCGTGCTGGACGCCATCACCGCCGCGCAGCGCGAGCGCCACCTGGTGATCGAAGGCGACAATGTCTACCTGCCGAGCATCCATACGTCGGAAACGGGCCTAGCCCGGCGGTTGTACTTGCTCCAGCGCACCAGCCGCCCGGTCGCCGCCGGCGAGGCGGACCACGCCATCCTGCAGACGGCCGCGGCCGCGACCGGCGTCCTGCTGTCCGAGGGCCAGCGCGAGGCCCTGGCGCTGGCCTTGCGCGAGCCGGCTAGCATCATCACCGGCGGCCCCGGGTCGGGCAAGACGACGGCGCTGCGGGCCTTGATCGCTGTCCTGGAGCGCCGTGAAGTCCGCTATTGCCTGGCCGCGCCGACCGGCCGCGCCGCCCGCCGCCTGACCGAGGCGACCGACCGCCCGGCCTCCACCTTGCACCGCCTGCTGGACTTCGCCCCCGGCAGCGAGGAGTTCCTGCACAATCCGGACCGCCCGCTTCCCTACCAGTTCGGGATCGTCGACGAAGCCTCGATGATCGATGTTGTCCTGGCCTATCACCTCGGCCAGGCCCTGCCGCCGGATGCGCAGCTGCTGCTGGTGGGCGATGTCGACCAGTTGCCTTCGGTCGGGCCGGGCAACGTGCTGCGCGACCTCATCGGCTCCGGTCGTATCCCCTACGCCAAGCTCACTACCCTCTTCCGCCAGGCGCGCGACAGCAAGATCATTCAGCACGCCCTGGCGATCCGCGACGGTACGCTGCACGGCCGGCCGCCGGATAGCGACGACTTCTTTTTCGTGGAGGAGCGCCGGCCCGACCAGGCTGTCGACAAGATCGTGCGCCTGGTGGGCGAGCGCATCCCGCGCAGGTTCGACTTGGACCCGATTCAGGACATCCAGGTGCTGTGCCCGGTCAACCGGGGCGCCGTCGGGGTCGGCGCCCTCAATAGCGCGCTGCAGTCGGCGCTTAACGGGAAGCGATTGGCCCGCAGCCTCTCCTGGGGCGGCCAGCGGTTCGCCGCCGGCGACAAAGTGATGCAGACGCGCAACAACTACGACCTCAACGTCTTCAACGGCGACGTCGGCCAGGTCATGGCGGTCGATATGGAGGCGCAGACCTTACACGTGGACTATGGCAACGCCGCCAGTTCGTCGATCGTCGCCTACGGCACGCGCGACCTCGACGAGTTGCAACTGGCCTACGCCGCCAGCGTCCACAAATCGCAAGGCTCGGAATACCCCTGTATCGTGCTCCTTCTCCTCCCCCAGCACGGGCCCATGCTGCGCCGCGACGTGCTCTACACCGCCGTCACGCGCGCCAAGCGCCTCTGCGTCATCGTCGGCAGCACCGACGCCATTGCCCGCGCGGTCCGGACGAGCGACCCGGAAGCGCGCAACACCCGCCTCAAGGAGCGGCTGCGGGAACGGCTGGGCACGGAGTAATGGCGCATGGGCGTCGTATTGCGCTCCGATTTGCGTTGCGAGCAGCGACGGAGGACAATAGGCCCATGAGCATCGCATTGCACCGTCCGCCGAAACCGTTCGTACCCTGGGCCGAGGTCGTTCCTGGCGCCCCCTTCCCCATGACTGTGCAGGATCTGCTCGCCTGGCCGGGCAACGACGGATATCGGTACGAGCTGGTGGATGGAGTATTGGTTCGCGTGGCGGGTAGCGGCGATGAGGCGACAACGATCGGGACCACGATCGTCGGCGAACTCTATGCATTTGTGCGCCCGCGTCGCATGGGCATCGTCACCGGAGCCGACGGCGTGTACAAGTTCCCCGGCGCCGAGACGGGACTCGTGCCGGATGTCGGCTACTACGGCGCCGGGCGTCGTGCCCTGATGGCCGACCGTAAGAAGCCCATTCCCTTCGCTCCGGAACTAGCCGTGGAGGTAGCATCGCCAGATCAGAGCCCCGACGCAATGGCTGCCAAGGCACGCACGTATCTCGCCGGAGGAACGCGGCTGGTATGGATCGTTTGGCCGAGCCGGCAAGAGGTCGAAGTCTGGCACGCCGACGAGGCATCGGGGCCGGTAGTGCACGGCGCCAATGATATGCTCGACGGCGCGGACGTGGTGCCAGGCTTCACCTGCCCCGTCACCAGGGTCTTCGCTGACCCGCTCGACTAAGTGGCCCCTTCGATGTGCCCGGCACGTGCTGCTTCCTCGGCGAGCGGATCGGCGGTGTCCCGCTGCCAGTCGGCCAGGCGGCGACGCAGCGCGGTGAGGGTCGTCGCGGCCGAGGGTTCGCTCGTCAGGTTGTGCAGCTCGTAGGGGTCGGCCCAGGTGTCGTAGAGCTCGTCGCGGTCGTCGCGATTCCAGACGTACTTGAAGCGGGGACCGATGACGCAGCGAACGTCAGTGCCGCCCTCGCCCTGGTAGGGCTTGTACTCGCTGAACACCCCGCCCGCCGCCTGATCGACCGTTGCGCCGCGATTGGCGGGTGGGACGCGCTCCTGGCCGGTGAGCCAGCCGGAGCGGTCCACTCCCTGCGGTTCCAGGAGCGATCGGCCGGCCTCCCGGTGGCCGGTCAGCGCCAACAGCGTCGGCGCCAGGTCCACCAGCGAGACGGGAGCATCGACTCGGCGCCCGGCGGGGATCAGCCCCGGCGCGCGGACCAGGCACGGCACGCGCAGGCTCTCCTCGTACATGCATGATTTCTGAAAGAGGCCGTGGCTCCCCATCATCTCGCCGTGGTCGCTCACCATCACGACGATGGTGTCCTCGGCCTGGCCGAGCGCGTCCAGGCGGTTGAGCACGCGCCCCAACAGCTCATCGAGCAGGGTGACGAAGCCCCAGTAGACGCTCTGCGAACGGCGCCAGCGCTCCCAGTCCGTGCCGTGCGCCGCCGCCGCCCCATGCCAGATCGATCGTCGCTGGTAGGCCGGCTTGTTGACCATCGGGTCGGCGAAGTTGGGCGGCTCCGGCGCGTCGGCGGGATCGTAGAGGGAGTAGAACGGCTCGGGGATGACGAAGATCGGGTGCGGGCCGATGAGCGAGCAGACGTGGAAGAAGGGTTGGCCCGGCGGTCGTCGCTCCAACTGCTCCAGGGCCCGCTGCACGACCCAGGCATCGTGCAGCCACTCGGTCAGCCCTTCCTGCGGCGCCGTGTGCGGACTGGAGATGCGGCCGGCGGTGCGTTCGGTGCCCGGCGTCGGGAAGGAGAACTCGGGGGTCATGTAGGGATAGGTGTCCGGAAAGTTGTGCTCGCGCAGCCATTGCTTGTAGCCTTGGCCGCGTTCGCCCGGCCAGTCGCCGATGGCCAGCGCCCCCCGCCCGCGTCCCAGGTGCCACTTGCCGCTGTAGCCGATGTGGTAGCCGGCGTCACGGTAGACCTCCAGCAGCGTTGGCCGCTCCAGCGGCAGCTCCAGGTTGTTGCCGACGCCGGTGGCGTGGGCGTAGCGCCCAGTGAAGAGCGTGGCCCGCGAGGGCGAGCAGATCGGGTCGGCCGCCAGGCAGCGATCGCAGGCCACGCCTTCGCGCGCCAGTCGGTCCAGGTTTGGCGTCCGGCATGGAGTGCGGCCGGTATAGCCGAGGGTATCCCAGCGCTGCTGATCGGTCATCAGCAAGAGCACGTTGGGCGGTTTCACGGGCACGGGCTTGGACTCCTCATCCAGACAGTCCTCTTTGAGCAGCGGCGGTCACGGGTTCTGCGGCGTCATCGCCGCCGATGGTATCAGGCCGGCCTCCTTGGCGATGTCGCCGCCCAGGGCCACGGTGACGTCGCCGGCGTGCACGCCGGAGGCTGGCGCGTCGACCGTCCAGTGCTGGATGACGGCCCGCTGACCGCGCATGACGACAGCCGGTCCCATGTCCTGCAAGGCCATGGGGAGGCCGTAGTGGTCCAGCCAGTCGGGGTCGCTCAGATAGCGGGCCTTGATCGCCGGGTCAGTATCCAGGATCGCCAGGTGCGCCTGCACGACCGCCGCCCAGGGCTTCCCCTGGTCGCTCGCCCAATCCCGACTCGGCGGCGTCATGCGCGCGCTTTGCAGCCAGGCGTCCTTGCCGGCGGCTGCCAGTTGGTCGAAGACGTTGGCGAAGAGGACGCGGCCGGCCGCCGGGTTCCATTGCAGGACCTCGCGCTGCGTCACCTGATAGGTGAAGCCGCCCTGGACATAGCGTTGGGAGGCCGGATAGCCGATGCCGTTGACCCCGCCGGCCTGCTGGAAATCCGTCCAGAACGCCATGCCGCCGTCGTTCGTGATCGCGTAACCGGTCTGGCCGGCGCCGCCCTGGCCGTTGGCCTGGCGGTAGAAGTGGCCGCCGCTCACGGCGAAATCGGGCACGCCGGGCTGCACCGGCGTCGGGGCCGGTGGCTGCGGCGCTGCCGGCGCGCTGTAGGCGCCCCGTTCGATCAGGATCACCGGGCTACCGCCGACCAGGTACAGCGACGTATCGCGCGGGTCGCTGTTGTTGGTGGATGGTGGCAAGGCGAACTGGTAGGAGCCGTTCGGGGCGGCCGGCGCCGGCTGCGCGTTCCCCAGCTTGTCGTACACCGTCGGCGTGCCGCCGCTCACTGGCACGGTGGCCGTCGCGGGCTGGGAGGACGCATCCCACACCACGGTGATCTTGTCGTTGCCCCGGCGCATCGTCACCTCGTTCACCGCCCCCGGCCAGGGAAACTGGGTCCGCCCGTTGTCGCTGCTCAGCAGCGCGCTCACCTGCTGGGCGGTGGGCGGCACACTGCTGCCGGTCCAGGAGTAGACGACATCGCTGACGCCGGAGAAGGTGTGCGTGGCGAAGCTATAGGCGGTGTAGGCGGGGCGCAGCGATCCATCGTCGCGGACCAGGCCGTAGAGCTCGCCCTGGCCTTCGCCGCCGGTGTCGCGCATCTTGTAGACCTCGAAGCGCGACACGCCGGCCGCCAGCGCCAGCACCGGCGCCTCGATCATGTAGCTGGCCTGCTGGTCCAGCGAGGCGCGGAACGGGCCGTCTGGGTGGCTGGAGGCCGGGTCATTGTTCGGCACGACGTTGGCCTCCGTCTCCCAGACCTGCTTCCCGCCGATGCCATGGTTGGTCAGGAACTGTTGGAACTGCATCGCTTCGGCGTAGCTGTTGAGCGGGTTGGAATAGGTGTGGGCATCGACGGCGTCGAAGTAGTAGCCGTTCGCCTTCGCCGTGGGGTCGGCCAGGTCGAGATCGAGCAGCGCATCCAGGAACTGCTGCCGGTTGTAGGTATGGTCAAACCAGTAGGTCATGCCGGCGACGGCGACGGTGGCCGTGGGATTTACCGATTTGATCGCCTGGTCGGCAACCTTCAGATATTGATAGTAGTCGGCGACGCTGCCGTTCCAGGTGTGCTTGACCGTGTCGTACATATCCGGCTCGTTGCCGATGACCCAGTTGTCCACACGCCCCTTGTAGCGCGCCGCCAGGCGCGCCATGAACTGGCCCCAGTAGTTGTTCGGGTCGTTGTAGGCCAGGTTCAGGTTCTTCGGCACGGCGATGGCGCCGGAGCCGTCGCGCCCCGCCCAGCCCGGCGTGCTGAGGATCACGCCGACCACCGTCAGGCCGGCGTCCACCTGCGACTGGATCAAGGCGTCCGGCACATAGCCCGGCAGGTTCGGGTCACTGGTCGTCCAATCGCCCGGGCCAGTCGGCTGGTAGGCGTCCCAGTGGAAGACCAGGCGTTCCCACCGGGCGCCGGCCTGGACGGCGTGGGCCGTGTCCTCCGCCGCCTGGGCGATACCCCAGCGCGAATCGGTGGGCTGGGCGGTGGCGCTCGCGGGAGCCGGGACGAGCACGCCGATCAACAGCATGATCGGCACCAGAACAACACGGAACTGACGCGGCATGTATGGTCCTTACTGGTGGGCCAGTGCGGCGGCGCGTTCCAGCCGCCGGTGTCGTGGTTAGCACGAAACGTCGATGGCAAGGTTACGCACCGCGCGGCGCTACGCCGCCGATGGTCCTATGGCGTGACGCGCCGAGCGGCCCGGGGCGGTGGCCGGATCGGGCGTGAGACAGGGTATACTGTACAGTCGTACAAGAGAAGAGATGTCCTCGGAAGGGGCAGTCGCCGGTCGTACGGCGGCGGCCCCTTCGCTTTGTGTTTGGAGCCTGCCCGCCATGACCACGCCGCCCGCCTTTCGAAATGTCGCCATCATTGCCCACGTCGATCATGGCAAGACCACCCTCGTCGACGCCATGCTCAAGCAGTCGCATATTTTCCGCGACAACCAGGTCGTCGGCGAGTTGATCATGGACACCAACGATCTGGAACGTGAACGGGGCATCACGATCCTCGCCAAGAACACGGCCATCGTCTATCACGATGTCAAGATCAACATTATCGACACGCCGGGGCACGCCGACTTCGGGGGCGAGGTGGAGCGGGTGCTGAATATGGCCGACGGCTGCCTACTGCTGGTGGACGCGGTCGAAGGGCCGATGCCGCAGACCCGTTTCGTGCTGCGCGCCGCCCTGGCCCTGGGCTTGCGGCCGATCGTGATCATCAACAAAATCGACCGCGCCTCCGCCCGCGTCGATGAGACGCTGGAGGCGATCCACGACCTGTTCCTGGAGCTCGCCACGGATGCCGAGCAGCTCGACTTCCCCGTGCTCTACGCCATTGGGCGCAACGGCACCGCCGC
>JAICXR010000417.1 GCA_025980355.1 Chloroflexota bacterium
CGACGGGGACGAGGTCGTGCGAATGGATGCCGGCGAAGGCGACGCGCCCTTCCGCGTCGACATGCAACTGGATCGCCGTTCGGTAGTGCCAGGGATCGGGCGCCGGTATTGGGTCCAGGAGCGGTGGTGCGATGAGCTTGCCGAGGCGACGCAACGTTTCGCCCAGGATTTGCTGTTTCTGGGCGAGCTGCGTCGGGTAGTCGAGTTGCTGCCACTGGCACCCGCCGCAGCCGGCGCGGAAGAAAGGGCAATCCGGTTCGATGCGGCCGGGGCCGGGCTGCCCTACACGGTCCAGGAGGCCGCGCAGGACGCCGCGCGTCGTGCCGCTGATGGCGATGTCCGCGACATCGCCCGGGGCGCCACGGGGGACGAACACGACGCGCCCGTCCTCCAGCGCGTAGACGGCGTCCCCGCCCAGGGCCATGCCGCGGCCCGTACCGCGTTCCCGGACGCCGCTCGGCGGGCTCTCGTTGCCTTCGCTCAAATCGACTATTGACTCTTTCCGCGCTGACTCGCCGTCGGTACCCCGTTCGCGCTCGGGACCCACGTGCGAGCACCGGAAGCGAGAACGTAGGGTAGCATGCCGTCGTGGCAGCACAGGGCGACGAGCCGTGGATGAGTCTTCAGGCCGCACCGGCGCGTCCGGAGGCGCTCCCGAGCGATCGCGGCAGCACCTCGCGCACGCATACCCTTCGCCGGCCCCACGTGTTCCTGGTCGCGCTCCTCGTCGGGTTCATGCTGTGCGCGGCCAGCTATAGCATCGCCGCGCCCTTGTGGGAAGCATCCGACGAGTCGGAACACTTTCAGTACATCGTGTACCTCCTGCAAGACCACGCCTTGCCGCGCCGACTACCGAGCATTCAACCGGGCGGGAATAACGAAGCAAATCAACCACCGCTGTATTACCTCCTGGTAGCCCCGGTCGCTGCTGGATTAGACCTGAGTGATGCCGGGCGTATTCGTCTCAATCCCCAGATGGGCTGGGAGGGTGATCCGGCCGGCGTCGCCGCGACCGCGCATCTACTGGACGAAGGCTGGCCGTATCACGGCGCCTTCCTGGCCGCACATCGAATCCGTTTGTTATCAACGCTTTTGGGAGCCATCACAATCCTGCTCACATACGCTATTGCGTCTGCGTGCACAGCGAACCGGCGTACCGCGCTCCTGGCAGCGGCGTTGTTGGCGCTACTTCCTGGCTTTTTATTTTCCTCTGCCACCATTGACAACGATGCGCTGGCCAACGTGCTTGCCGCCGTGCTGTTGCTCGTCCTGATCAGGGCCCATTACCTCGGCCCTCGCCGTGCTGCGCTGTATTTCGGCGCCGTTAGTTGCCTGGCGCTGATGACAAAGCTCGATCTCTTGTTGCCGCTGGTTTTTGGTACGGTGCTCCTGGCGTGGCGGGGCAAGGGGCGGGTCAGCTTTACGTCATTCGCGTTGACCGTGCTGCCGATGATTCCAGCGATCGGCTTCTGGCTTTGGCGAACGCTGCAGGGTCAAAGGAATCTGGTTGGCGACCGTGTGACGTGGCCGCCGCCCTTGCCAGGCAGCAGCGGCCCGATCGATTGGGCGCTTCCCTGGCGGTTCGCTGTCGACTTCTGGACATCGTTCTTCGGCGCCTTCGGCCGCGAAAACGTCCACATGCCGCCATGGCTCTATGCCATTTACGGCGCTGTCTATATCGGGGGATTGCTAGCGGTTATTGCGGTGCCGCCACAGCGCCATCTAGGCGGGCTGGATCGGCGTACGGCCCGTTTGCTAGGAGTTTGGGCTACCGTCATGCTGCTGGCCATTGTCGGCCGTTATTTCCTGATCAGTGGCCCTCGCACCGGTTACGCTAGCAGTCGGTTTCTGTATCCCGCGCTTCCCGCCATCGTCATTCTCGTTGCTTCCGGCTGGCAACGCCTGGGTCAGCTTCGGCCCTTGTTGCACCGGAGCCTTCCGGCAGTGCTCGCCGCGGGTATTTGCAGCGCCGGGGCGTTGCCCTGGCTCCTAATCCGCCCGGCCTATCCGCCGCCGTTCCCCGTGACCAATTCCGTCCCGCCGGGTCTCGGCGCCGTGGCCGGCGGACAATTTAGTAACAGCGTCACCCTGGCGGCGATCCAACTGCCGCAGACCGCGGTCACCGCCGGACAGGCCTTTGCCGTCACCTTCTACTGGCAGGTCGACCGGCCGCTGCCCGACGGCACCTGGCTCTTTGTCCACGTCGTCAATGCCGCCGGTCAGACGGCGGCGGCGTTCGACGGCGCGCCGCTGTACAACACGTTGCCGCTCTCGTATTGGCGGCACGGCGACGTGGTAATCGACCGGGAGATTTTGACTGTGCACGGCGACGCGCCGGCGGGGCCGTATCAGGTCAGGGTCGGTTGGTACGATCAGAAGACGGGCGTGCGGGTGCCGCTCGCCGGCGGCGGGAACGAGCTGGCGGCCGGCTCAGTGGTGGTGAAGGTCGTGGGTCCATTAAGCCGGTACAATTAACCCCATGCCGGTAATGACATCCCACCGCCGTGCGACCGCACGACGGTTGCCTCCGTCCGACGCCGCGCCAAACATGCTCCTGGCGGGGCCGGACGGCGAGATCCGCACGACGTCCCTCACCGCGCTCGGCCGCAGCGGCACCGCCGTCTGTCCGGTCGACGACTGGCTGCCGATGCCGGCGGGGGCGCAACTGCTGACGATGCCGGACTGCCGGCCGGTTGGCGTGCGAGCGGGGGCCCCGGTCACCGTGACCGATGGCCTGCCGGTGGCTGTGGCGCTGCCGCACGGCTACACGCGCACCTACCTGCCGGCCTATGTCAAGGAGGACGGCGCGCCATCGTTGCCGCTCTTCGGTTATACGGCGGTGGCGGATCGGAACGGCGAACTCGTGGTGGCCGCCGTGCAGACGGACGATGCTCCGGAATGGCGCCCGGCGGCGTTCGGGACACCAGACCTTGCGGAGCGCATCGCCGCGCTGCAACGGGAGCTGCCGGCCAACGATCTGGTGCGCCAGATCAGCAAGTGTGCCGGGGAGTACGGCTGCTACACGGCGCAGAACACCTTCTATGAGCGTTGGGAGGCCGCCCTGCCGACGAGCAACGCCTGCAACGCGCGCTGCATCGGCTGCATCTCCGAGCAGGAGCCGGACGGACCGCCCACGCCCCAGGCTCGCATTCGCGCGATGGCCCGTCAACGCGACGTGGTGGAGGTGGCGGTTCGCCACCTGGAGCGGGCGGACCCGGCGATGGTCAGTTTCGGCCAGGGCTGCGAGGGCGAGCCGCTGTTGAACTGGCGCATGCTGGTCGCCGCCACGGAGGCCATCCGCCGGCGCACGGGGCGGGGCTGGATCAACATCAATA
>JAICXR010000555.1 GCA_025980355.1 Chloroflexota bacterium
ACGACCTGGCCCGCACGATCCTCTTCCTCGCCGCCGACGAATCGCGGCCCCTCACCGGCGCCAACCTGGAAGTGCTGTCGAACGCCTGAGATGAGCGGGCCGCGACCGCAGTGGCCCTCGTCGCTTGGCCGCAGACCGCAGTCGCGGCCCCGCTCACCGCTCACAATTTCCTGCCCGTGCAGAGCACCATCGATGACTCGTCGGTGAGCGCCTCGAAATGGAAGCCACCCCAGCGCTCCTCCAGCCGGCAACCGGCCAGCCGGAAGAGCGCTTTCAGTGAAGCCACATCCAGATAGTGAGCAATAAATCGGGCCGCGGTCACCGCTTCACTTTCGCTCCGCTCGCCCACCGGCCGATAATAGCGGTAGGTCACGTCGGCCCGGCGCCGGATCGCCTCGACGCGACGCTCCTGTTCAACGCGGATCACGCCGTCGGGCAAGCTGGCGCTGGACTGCGTGCGGATGACGACCGGGTACGGCTTGCCCACCGCTTCCGGGGGCAGCAATGACGCCTCGACGACGAGCCGGCCCCCGGGGCGTAGATGCTCCCCTACCCCCCGGAAGGTTTCCGCCAGGTCGTCCCAACGTGCCAGATGGGTAAGCGGGTCGTCGACTAAGAGGGCAAGGTCGACGGCATGGCCGAGCGCCATGTGGCGCATGTCCTGCATCTGGAGATGCAAGGCGGTGGCCGGCGCATCGGGACGCCGTTCTCGCCAGTGTTGACGGGCAAGGCGAAGCATGGCTGGCGAGAGATCCAGCCCCACCACCTCGCCGCCCCATTCGGCGCATTGCATGGCGAGGGGAACGGCCACGCGGCCGGTCCCGCAGCCGCAATCGACGGTGTGGCGGGGCTTCCAGGCTTCGACGAGGGCGAGCCAGCATGGCAGGTCGTCGCGCGCCGCCAACTCCGTGTCATAGTATGGGGCGACGGTCGCATAATAGGCGCGGGTGCCGGCGGCATCCATGGCTCCTCCAATCGTCGCCGATGGCGGAGAGAGGCACGAACCGTGCCAGCAGGAAATGCGGCGCAGGGACGTGCTATTGAGATGAGCATGAAGGATAAGAAGGACGGTTCGCTATGTCAAACGAAGCAGCGGCGCTGAAACCTTCGTTGAAGCTGCTGGTGGTCAGCACCTACCCGCCCAAGGCGTGCGGGATCGGCACCTTCACCCACTCGCTCCTCGACGGCATTATCGAAGGGGATGGTCGGACGGATTTCCGCGTGCTGGCGATCGAAGATCCAGACGAGCACAACAGCTACGAATGGGTGGTCCGCCAGCGCATCGAGAAGGAGGACCTGGCCAGCCTCGACCGCGCCGCCGCCTATACCAACGCCTGTGGGGCGGACGCCCTGAGCATCCAGCACGAGTTCGGCATCTGGGGCGGCTTCGACGGCGAGTTCATCTTGCACTTCCTTGACCAGGTGCACATCCCGGTCGTTATTACCATGCATTCGGTGCCTCTCACCCGCTCCAGCTTCAGTCGGGAGAATCGAGTGCGGATCGCCGGGGAAATGGCACGGCGCGCCGCGCACGTGGTGACGTTCGTCCCAGCGGCGCGGGACTTTCTCGTGACGACCTGCGGCCTGCCGGCGGAGAAGGTGAGCGTCGTCTGGCACGGGGCGCCGCAGGTCCCGGCCGGTCGCGAAGGGTCGGCAAAAGGCGAACTCGGGCTGGCCGGCCGGTTGGTGGTGAGCACCTTCGGCCTGCTGACGCGCTTCAAGGGGCTGGAATATGCCGTCCGCGCACTGCCGCCGCTCTTGGAGCGGTACCCGAACCTCCTCTACCTGCTGCTGGGCAGGCCACACCCGGCGGAGCCGGAGACGTTTTTGCCATCAATGAAGGCGCTAGTGAAAAGTCTCGGCCTCACCGACCACGTGCGCTTCGTCGACCACTATCTGTCCGACCAGGAGATCGGCGATTACCTGGCCGCCACCGATATCTACCTGACGCCGTATCTCGACGAGACCCAGATCAGCAGCGGCACGCTGACCTACGCCCTGAGCGCCGGCAAGTGCGCCGTCGCCACGCCGTACATCTACGCGCGGAGCGTGCTGGCCGACGACCGTGGTGTGCTGGTGTCCTTC
>JAICXR010000383.1 GCA_025980355.1 Chloroflexota bacterium
CTGCCGTAGAGCCGGGCCTCGAGGAAGAGCGACTTCACCCGCTCCTCGAAGCGCCGGATGCGCAGCATCGTGGCATAGAGCTGGAGCAGTTGCTGATCGCTGAGGCCATGCCGATCGATCGATGCTGCCGGAGCCTCAGAGAGCATAGCCATGGAGCGGCCCTTCCTCTTCTTTTCGGATCATCATCGCGTGAACACCGTCCCCCGTACCAGGTCGGCGTCGTCCGACACCAGGAACGCGAGGATCTGGGCCACGCCGCGTGGGTCGACCAGCTTCGCCGTCGCCAGTGCCTCTTCCACCGATCGCCCGCCGGCGCGCGCCATATCGGCGACGTTCTGGCGCTTCAGCGGCGTATCGACGCTGCCGGGACAGACGTCGTGCACGCGGATGCCGGCCGGGCGCAGGTGTTCCTGTAGCACCAATGATAGGCCATGCACGCCGCCTTTGCTGGCGGCATAGGCCACCGACGAGCTGCCGCCGGTGACGCCGGCGCCGGAGGCGAGGAGCACAATCGTGCCATGGCCGGCCCGGCGCATGGGCGGGGCCACGGCCCTGACCGCGTGAAAGGCGCCGAGCAGGTTCACGTCGATCACGTGCCGGAAGGTCGTCGGGTCGAGTTCGTCCACCGGCTCGGCGGCGCCTTGCAGGATCCCCGCGGCGTGGATCAGGGCGTCGACCCGCCCCAAGCGCCGTTGCGCCGCCGCCGCCAGCGCCAGACAGGCGTCGGCATCCGTCACGTCGGTCGGTACGACGAGCGGCGGGCCGCTTGGGCCGGGCAACGTCGCGAGGGCGGCAAGGCCGGGGGCGGACGGCAGATCGGCCAGCGCCAGCGCGGCGCCCTCTTCGCCGCATACCTGGGCCGCCGCCAGACCGATGCCGCTGGCCGCGCCGGTGATCAGCACCACTTTGCCTTGCAGCCGCATAGGTTCCCCTCTGCTCGTGTCCATCAGCGCCAGATCAATCCGGCCTGCTCGACCACCCGATCCAGGGCGCGCTTGGCGGCCGGGACCTGCTCGTTCGGCAGGTGCTCGATCAGCAAAAAGCCGTCGGGGCAGCATTGCTCGAAGCGCCGGACGTATGCCGCGTGGTCGAGCAGCCCCGTCCCCAGCGGGCACTCCCGCAGGCGCACCGGCAGGGCGTCGTCATAGGTGATGTCCTTGGCGTGCCCGCAGACGGTGTAGCGGCCACAGCAGTCGAAGAGGCGGTCGATCAGGGAGGTGGTGTCGTAGAGCTCATCCAGCGAGCGCACGAAGTTCACCGGGTCGGCGTTGAAGCGCAGTGCCGGCGAATCGACCGCCTCGATCACGTCGCGCACCCGCTCCGGCGTGTCGAGGGGACTGGTCGATCCCCCTTCCAGCGCCAGCGGGATGCCCACCGCCTCCGCCGCCGGCACGACCTGGCGCAGGGCGTCGACCAGGCGCAGCAACGTCCGCAGGCTGGTGTTGCCGGGATACGGGGTCCAGGGGCCGGCCGGGTTGAGGCTGCCCGGACGCACGTAGACGGTGCCAGCCTGGAGCCAGGCGGCGCAGCGGCACGCTGCCTGGAGCTCTTGTATGCCCAGGGCCCGCAGGTCATTGTCCGGCTGGACGAGCATCTCGTAGCGCGGGTTCGCCTGGGCCACCGTAATGCCGCCATCGCGCAGGATGGCCCCGGCCCGCTCGTACTCGTCACGCCGCACCTCCAGCGGCTTCGGCACGATCACCGTGACGCCGCTGAACCCCAGGGACCGCAGCCGCCCGGCGGTGGCGGCGGTGACCTGTCGCACGGCCGCCGGCATCAGCCCGACAACGCCCGATCGCACAGTGTTCTCCGTCCCGGCAGGGTAGCATACAGCGACTGCCGTCCGCGGGCGAGGCTGGGGCCGAGTTGCAAACGTACCAGTTACGCCCGCCAGGCGACCCGATCACCGAGGATATCCCCCAGGTAGCGCCGGCTCATCGCCGCCGCTTCCCGGGGCGGCCGGGGGGCGCGGCGGGTGCCGTCGAGCTCGACGTTGACCCAGCCGTCGAAGCCGTCCTCAAGCAGGATGTCCAGGATCGCCGGCATAGGCAGGATGCCGCTGCCGACCGGCTCGTAGTTGACGTAGCCGCTCCGGTCGATCTCCTTGCCGTCGGCGTCATGGTCGTAGGTGCCGTTCCAGTCCTTCAGGTGGACGTGGGTGATGCGCTGGCGATAGGTGCGCATGACCTCCAGGATGTCGCTGCCGCCCTTGGCGATCTGGCCGGTGTCCGGCGCGAAGCCGACGCAGGACGGGTCGAGCAAGCCCAGGATCGCGTCGATCTCGGCCCGCGTCTCGATAGCCGTGCCCGTGTGCGGGTGCAGGCCGGTGGCGAGGCCGAGGTCGCGACAATAGCGGCCGATCTCGTTGAGCGCGGTAGCCAGGGCGCGGAACTGCTCGCCGGAATAGCCGTCCGGCAGCCGCCGTCCGGCCTGCAGGACGAGGGTCTGGCCGCCGATCGCTTGCAGGGCGGCGGCTTCGCGGCGCGCCGCCGCCATCTCCTCGGCCGCGGTCTGGGGATCGATCCACGTCTTGTGGCAATAGGCGGCGCCGGTCGGAATGCCGTAGCGCTCGACGAGCGCCCGGTAGCCGCCCGGCTGCGCATTCCAGGTGAGGATTGTCTGGGCGAAGGTTTCGAAGCCCAGATAGCCGAGCTCCGCCGTCTCGCGGTACGCCTGTTCCACGTCGCCCGGGATGCCCCAGGTGATGCCGGTATGCCCGACCTTCACCGCTGCTCCTACTTCAAGTACGCCGCCAGGTGCTCGCGGACCCAGGCAACGCTCTGCTGGGCCATGGGCCACAGGTCGGTGCCCCGGGGCGGCTCGATCTCCAAGCACAGGACGAGGCTGGCAGGGTCAGGGGCGTGCTCAGCGAGCTGCCGGACGCAAGCCTCGATCGCCACGTCCCCCTCGCCGATGGCGCAGCCGACCAGGGCCAGCAGCCCTTGCTGTTTTGGACGGACGAAGAGGTCCTTCAGGTGCGTCGCCGCGGTATAGGGGGCCAGTGCTTCTGCCGCCTCCTCCGGCTCTTCGATCACGGCGTAGGCGTTTCCGGTGTCGAGCCGGGCGCGCAGGCCCGGGCTGTGGACGCGCTGGATGATGGATGCCACTTCGTGGCCGCGATAGTCGGCGTGATTCTCCAACGCTAGGACGACGCCTTCGCTGGCGGCCGCCCGGGCCAGCGGCGTCAGCGCCGCTACCATCCGATCCAGTTGCTCCGCCAGGGGCGGTTCGCGTTGCCAGCGGTCGGATCCGGAGGCCGTGCCGATGACGGTGATACCCAAGGGGCGGCAGCAGTCGCGGACGAACGAGAGGAAACCGTCGACCGTCTGCGCGGCGCCGTTGGCGATAAACCGATCGCCCCAACTCGTCTCCAGGGCGAGGCCGGCCTTCTGAGCCGCCTCACCGATCTGGCCGAGCAGGGCGGGTTCGTCGCGGGCGGGTCCGATGCCCAGGGCCAGGCTGTCCACGCCCAGTTCGCCGGCCCGGGCGATGGCGGCCAGCGGATCGCGACCGGTGCCGAGCGAGTGTTGCACAATTCCCAGACGCATGCGTTTTCCTCTATGCCTTCAATGGTTCCTCTTGCCCGGCGCCGGTCGTCCCCTCCCGGGCCTCCCGCAAGGCAAAGAGCGGATTGTCGTCGATCGACAGCGGCAACGGCACGACTGCCCGGCGGCGGGCCGACTCGTAGATGGCGAGGAGCACCTCCAGGGTGGCCCGCGCGCTGGGCGCGGCCAGCGGGTGCGTCTCGCCCGTCTCCAGGCAGCGCAGCAGGACCC
>JAICXR010000523.1 GCA_025980355.1 Chloroflexota bacterium
CAGGTCGTCCGGCACGGGCGCCGGGGCCAGGATCTCCCGGCAGATGCCGGCATCCTGGACCGTTTCCACCACGGGGTAGACGGCGGTCTCGCCGCCCGGCCGCCGGGCCACCAGCACCGCCAGCTCCCGCTCGATCGGGACGCGGCGCTCGGCGAGGAGGTCCAGGCCGCGCACCGCGGCCTGCTCCAGCACCGCCGCTGCCGCCGCCGCGTCGGCCACCAGCCAGACGCCGCGCCCGTCGTACCCACCGCGCGCCGCCTTGAGGATCAGCGGCCAGCCTTGTGCCGCGGCGAAGGCCGTCACCTCGTCGAGCCGTTGCACCGGACGGTAGGGCGGAATCGGGAAGCCGAGGCGCCCCAGGTCCTGGCGCTGCTGCCGCTTGTTCTGGGCGAGGGCCGCGACCCGACTGCCGGGACGGAAGATGCTGCCGGATCGCTCCAGGGCCGCCACCACCGCCGTATCGACCAGCTCGTGGTCGAACGTCACCACGTCGCAGCCGGCGGCGAAGTTCGCCAGACGGCGCACGGCCTGCGGCGAGCCGAGGGCCACGTCGGCGCCGACGCGCGCCGCGCTGTCGTCAGCGTGCTCGGCCAGGAGGCGCACCGTCAGGCCCAGGGCAATGCCGGCCTGATAGGTCATCCGGGCGAGCTGCCCCGCGCCGACCATCCCGACCCGCGGGGGCGCATGACGCCGCCCACCGTCCTCCGGCAATGCTGTCACTGTCGTGTCCCGGTGTCCCCTCGTTCCGCCCGAGCGTGCCCCAGGCGCAGTAAAGTGTACCGATTACTGGAACTTTTGCCGGTGTGAGGCGTTGTAGAAAAGGTAGGAAGCGACGGGCAATGCCCTGACCGTGGAGCGCAATAGTACTTCAGGCGCGGGCGTTCAAGCAAGCCGGCAGGAGTGCCTTACACTGGCGTTGATGGACCGACGCGGTACCATCGGGTTGGCACGGGTGGAAGACGATGCGAGCAGAAGACCTCCGGCAGGACATGGTCCAGGCGTTCCGGAGCGCCTACGAACAGCGGCACCCATACCGGCTACGCCCCTATCTCGAGTGCCTCTTCGGCGTCTTGCTGCTCTGGTCGGTGCTGGCGGTGTTGGTCCGTGGCGCCGGCATTGTCACCCCCGGCTCCCCCTACCTGCTGCTGATCCTGGCCTTGTCGCTGCGCTGGGGGTTCCGGGTGGGCCTGGCGACCTCCCTGCTGTCCGCCCTGGCGGAAGAATTCGACCTGCCTTCCGCGCTGGCCGGACCGGCGCCCGTGCCGCACGCCATGGCGGATTTTGTCCTCTACACCGCGGTCGCCTTAGCCGTCGGTGTGCTGGCCTCCTTCTACCGGCGGGAGCGGCTGGTGGCGGAGCGAGCGGCGGAACAGGAGCGCCACGCGGCCGAGTATCAACGACGAATGGTGGGCATCCTTGCCCACGATCTCAAAGCACCGATCACGGCGGTGCGCGGCTACATGGAACTGGCCCGCCGGCACGAGCGCCTGGGGCACCGGGAGCGCGCCGACGACGCCCTGACCACGGCGCTGGCCCAGGTCGATCGGCTGACCGGCATGATCACCAACCTGGTCGAGGCGAGCCGCATCGAACAGCAGGCGTTGTCGCTGCAGCCCGTCGCGCTGGCGCCGGCCCTGGAGCGGTTGGTCACGGCCTTCAACAGCGACCCTTTGCATCCGCTGGTGGTGGAGGCGCTGCCGGCCGGCACCGGGTACGTGCGCTCCGATCCGGTGGCGCTCGACCGCATCCTCGATAACCTGCTCAGCAACGCCGTCAAGTACTCGCCCGAGGGCGGCGTCATCCATATCGGCGTCCACCTCCGTGACGGCAGCGTGCAGATTCGGGTTGCCGATCCGGGAATCGGCGTGCCGGTGGGGGAGCGGGAGAAGATCTTCGCCCCGTATTACCGGGGGAGCAACCAGCACTTTGCCGCCGGAACCGGCGTCGGCCTCTACATTTGCCGGGAACTGGCGCACAAGATGGGCGGCGCGCTCAGCTACGCCCCAAACCCGGACGGCGGCAGTATATTCCGGCTCCGACTGGAACGCGCCGCCTCCCCCCGACCGGCCGTTGCCCCCGCACCGACGGTCGAGGTCGAGACGCGGGACCTGATGCTCACGGGCCGGCCCTACCGCGACCGCTGACATGGCCGTACGGTCGCCCTCTAAGAGCAATTGCGGCGCTGGCTCCCCCTAAAGTTATCAATTAGTTATCAAATCCTGTTGCGCCCTCTTGTAGATTCGCGGATCCCGTGTTACCTTGAAAGCGTGCAAACCAGGGTCAAGTGTTCTAGTAGCGGGGAGGCATGGCGTGGCTAGCCAGGCAGCCGTCTATGTCCACGCGATCGCCATGCTCCACGAGCGCGCAGCGACGCTCACGCGCGACCTCAGCCGGCA
>JAICXR010000433.1 GCA_025980355.1 Chloroflexota bacterium
CGCTACTGGGAGATCACCGCCGACTACGCCAAGGCGGCGCCGGAAGACATGCTGATTCGGCTCTCGGTCCGCAATGCCGGTCCGGAGGAGGCGACCCTCGACGTCTTGCCGACCATCTGGTTCCGCAACACCTGGTCGTGGGGCACTGACGACCGCAAGCCCTCCCTGTCCCTGGCGGGGTCGCACCTGCAGGCCGAGCACTGGTCGCTGGGGCAGCGCACGCTGAGCTGGGACGGCCAACCGGACCCGCTGTTCTGCGAGAACGATAGCAATGCCGAGCGCCTCTGGCAGGTGGCCGGCAGCACCGCCTATCCCAAGGACGGCATCGGTGACCACGTCATTCATGGTGCGGCCACCGTCAACCCGGCGCAGCAGGGCACGAAGGCGGCGTTGCGCTATCGTCTCACCGTCGGGCCCGGCGCGACCGCCCAGATCCGCCTGCGCCTCGCCGGCCGCGACCCCGGCCTCGGCACCGACTTCGAGCAGATCATGACCGCCCGGGCCCAGGAGGCGGACGCCTTCTATGCGGCGTTGGCGCCGGAGGGCACGTCCCCCGAAAGCGCCATGGTCATGCGTCAGGCCTTCGCCGGCATGCTCTGGTCGAAACAGTTCTACCACTACGCGGTCTTGCCCTGGCTGGAAGGCGACCCCGCCTTTCCGAAGCCGCCGGCCAGCCGCTGGAAGGGCCGCAACCACGACTGGCAGCACCTGAACAACGCCGATGTCCTGTCAATGCCCGACACCTGGGAGTACCCCTGGTACGCCGCCTGGGACCTCGCCTTCCATTGCATCGCCCTCGCCCACGTCGACCCGGAGTTCGCCAAGACGCAGCTGATCTTTATGTGCCGGGAGTGGTACATGCAACCCTACGGCCAGTTGCCGGCCTACGAATGGGCCTTCAGCGACGTCAATCCGCCGGTGCATGCCTATGCTGCCTTGCGCGTCTTCCGGATCGACGGCAGCCGGGATTACGAATTCCTCGAGCGCATTTTCCATAAGCTGCTGCTGAACTTCACCTGGTGGGTCAACCGGAAGGATGCCGAGGGCAATAACGTCTTCGAGGGCGGATTCCTCGGCCTCGACAACATCGGGCCGTTTGACCGGTCGGAGGCCCTGCCGGTGGACGGCGTGCTGGAGCAGTCGGACGGCACCGCCTGGATGGCGATGTACTGCCTGAATATGCTGGAAATCGCGCTCATCATGGCCCGCCATGACCACGCCTATGAGGACATCGCCACCAAGTTCCTGGAGCACTTCACGCTCATCGCCCTGGCCATGAACGACCAGGGCCTGTGGGACGAGGAGGACGGCTTCTATTACGATGTCCTGCGCTACGCCGATGGCCGTAAGACGCCGATGCGGGCGCGGTCGATCCTCGGGCTGATCCCGCTCTTCGCCGTGACGGTGCTGGACGCCGACATGCTGGTGCGGCTGCCGGACTTCGCCCAGCGCTTCGAATGGTTCTACCAGCACAACCCGCGCTGCCGGCAGGTCATCGAGCACATCACCGTGCCCGGCCAGGGAGAGCGGCGCCTGCTGTCGATCGTCGGCCACGAACGACTCCGCCGGATCCTGAGCCGCATGCTGGACGAGGGGGAGTTCCTCTCTCCCTACGGCGTGCGCTCGCTCTCCCGCTACCACCTGGACCACCCCTTCGTCGTGCAATTGGGCGACGTCACCCGGCGGTTGGACTACGAGCCGGCGGAGTCCACCACGCCCCTCTTCGGCGGCAACTCCAACTGGCGCGGCCCGATCTGGTTCCCCATCAACTACCTGATCTTCGCCGGCCTGCATCGCTTCCACCACTACTTCGGCGACGGCTTCACCGTGGAGTGCCCCACGGGCTCCGGCGTGCCGATGAGCCTGCTGGGCGTGGCCGACCACCTGTCGGAGCGCCTGCACGCCCTCTTCCTGGACGATCACGGCCGGCGGCCGATCTTCGGCGGCACGGAGCGCTTCCAGCGCGATCCCGCCTGGCACAACCTGCTGCTCTTCAACGAGTACTTCCACGGCGACAACGGCGCCGGCCTCGGCGCCTCCCACCAGACCGGCTGGACGGGGCTGATCGCCGACCTCATCGCCGGGCGCGGCCGTTTCTCCCTGTTGCCACCGGAGCCGGACGGTGAGAAATAAGGCGTACCGCCTCGCCTGAACCCGTATCATTGAATCCGAGAAGCCGGGAAGCCGGCGGGGGCAACCGGGCGGGTACGCCCGGGCATGGGGGGATAAACTGGAGTGCCGGCAAGATGACCGATATCGTGCAGCGATGGGCCCAGACGCTGGCCTATACCGACGGCCTGACGCGGACTATCGCCATTTTCTTCGCCGGCAAACTGGTCTTCGTGCTGGTTATCGCCTGGCTGCTCGTCGTCTTCTGGCAGCGGTCGCGCATCACCCCGGCGTCGGTAATCCGGCTCGTCCTGCTCCTCGCTGTGTCGTATATCGCCGCCAAACTCGTGAGCCATGTGGTGAGCGATCCGCGGCCGTACCTGGTGCAGCACATCAAACCGTTGATTCAATTATCGACCGATAATGGCTTCCCTTCCGATCATTCCCTGCTCGCCTGGGCGCTCGCCATCAGCCTGGTCTGGTTCGCCCCCTCGGCCGTGTGGCCATTCGTCGTCGGCGCGATCCTGGTGATGCTGGGGCGCCTCGGCGTGGCGGCGCACCACACCTTCGACGTGACGGGGAGCGCCCTGATTGTGGTCGTCGTCGCCCTGATCGTGAGCCGGGTCCCCCTGCCCGATCATTGGGGACAGCGGCTCTTTGCCGACCGGCGCTGGCCGGCCTTCTTGCGCGTGCCCTGAACGCCGCGGCGGTGGCATACTGAGGGGATGAACCATGCAGTAGCCACCGGGAGGGGAGCAGCCGGCATGAGGGAGAGCCATCCCAGGAGCTATCAGGAGATCCCGATCCTGGAGTTTCCTCCCGGTCGGGAATGGGGGCCGGGGCTCGCCCAGTTCATCGCCGATACGTCCCTCGCGCTCGGGCCGGTGTTCCGCCGTCCGGTGCGCTTCGAGAACAACAGGACCGCCGAGCTGCTCTACATGGTGGGGCCGGACGCCAACCGAATGGTCTTCCACACGCAGCGCGAGCGGTTCAGTCACGACCAGGGCTGGACGCCCGTCATAGGGGAGACCCTAGGGAACGGCCTGCTGAACATGGACCCGCCGGAACACACCC
>JAICXR010000347.1 GCA_025980355.1 Chloroflexota bacterium
GCGGCCTTCCTGGTAGACCGGTCGCAGGGCAGCACGCCAACCGTCGAGCAACGCCGGAAGATCGCCGGTCACCACGGCTTTCGACGCGGCCAGCAGCGCCGCCTCCGGTCGCAAGAGCAGGTTGAACGCCGGCACCCGTCGCACCAAGAGGCCCGCCTGCTCCGTATTGCCGGCCGCTTCTGCCAGCAGCGCCGCGCAGCACAGCGCGTCGTAACGATGCATGCGACGACCGAGCACGCGATGGTCCCCGGGTGGAGCGGGCACGGTTGGGATCACCTCGGCCAGCCGAAAGAGCGGCCAGCGCCAGAGGGCGAAGGGCAGGCCACGCTTGATGGCGAGCGCGGGACGGCCTCCCGCCTCACACGCATCCAGGAACACCGCCTTGGTCACCGCCAGCACCCCCGCGCTGAGCACGAGGAGCAGGAGGCCGGCGGCCCAGTAGCCGGCGCGCCAGGAGGGGGGGACGACGAGGGCCGCGGCGAGGCCGAGCGCCCCGGCGCAGAGTTGGAGCGACCAGAACCAGGAAACGACTTGCAGCGGACGCAGGCCGATCAGGTTGAGGTGGTGATGCAGGGGTGTCGCGAGAAATGGCAACGGGAATTCGGTGTGCGGCACGAAGGTTGGGGAACGATGGTAGCGGCGCAGATGCAGGCCGCGCCGATAGAGGGGCGTGAGCAGCCCCGTCTGCAGGAAGACGGTGCTCCCTTCGAGGACAAAGCCAGCCGCCAGGAGCGGGAGCAGGGCGACGACGCCCGCCGAGATGGCGAGCCCGGCGACGACGGCGCCGGCCAGCAAGGCGCCGGAGTCGCCGACATAGCCGCACGCCCGCCGCCGCACCTTGCCGGTGCGGGTCCAGTTCGAGGGCGCGTTCATCAGCAGCGCGCCAGCGGCCATCCCGGTGGCGGCGCCGGCGCCAATGCCGAGGCTCTGGTTCCCCCAGGCCAGGCCGAGGCAGGCGAAGCCGAGACAGGGCAAAAAGGTCAGGCCACTGGTCAGGCCGTCGACGCCATCCGAGAAGCCGGCCGAGAGCACTATGTAGAGCCAGGCGATCAGGACGACGACGGCGGAGCCGAGCTGTTGCCAGACGCCGACAGAGCCGGCAAAGCCGAGGCGGAGGTAGGCGACAGCGGCGGCGACGGCGATCGCCGTGTGGGCGAGCAGCCGGATGCGCTCGCCCAGGCCGACGCCGCGCGATTTCCGCAGGTCGTCCAGCCAACCGAGCAACCATTCCGCCCAGCAGAGGGCCAGGATATAGCCGAGGCGCGCCCGATCGTCGGGCCACTGGATCGCGGCGGCGACGAGCGCCACCGTCAGGCCGAGCAGCATGGCCGGGCCGACGACGCAGGGGAGGCGGGTGGAGACGGCCGCGGTGGCCGGCACGGCATCACGGCGGTATTCGCCGGACTTCTGCTCGCGGGAGCGGAAATCCGGGAATAGGCGCAGCCCCAGGAGGCTCAAGGCCCAGGTCACCAGCGCAGCAACCACGGCCGCGGCACCCGCCGCGGCGAGGAGATTGCCGCTAGTCATGCCAGATCGCGCCTGTTGCCGTCAGCGCGTGTTCCCGTCCTCGACGTTGGACTCGCCCGGCCCGACGGACTTCGGCGGGAGCCAGGTCAGGCGGCGGAGTCCGTGCTCCGTCACCCGCTCGTTCTGAAACTCCAGGATCAGGCCGAACACCTGCAACAGGAGGCGCTTGCCCACGGGCTCGTGGCCCATATTGAGGTCGTGCCGAATGTTGAAGTCGATGCACCAGCATTCGCGTTCCGTGAGGGCCAGCGGCAGGGTTGGCGATTTACTGCCGGCTTCGAACTCCTTGAGCAGACTGAACACCTTGACGAGCAGTCCCTTGCCCACGCCCGGCGGACCGTCATCATCCTTCCAGGTATGTCGAACCAAATAATCGATCGCCCAGCAATCCGCCTCGCTGAGCTGAACGACTTTCATCAGTTCCATGCCCGGCCCGTCCTCTCAGCCCGTTACAGCCGTTCAAAGCGCGCGACATCCAGCACGAAGATGGTGGCCGCCCCGGTGTCGACAGACTCCGCCGGCCGCCCGGCCGTCGGCGCCACCGAGCGCGGCCGGCACGTCTCCTGGACGATCCGGAAGACGTCCGCCACCTGGTCCGCTTCCACGCCGATCAGCAAGGTGGCATTGCCGCGTCTCAGGAAGCCCCCGGCCGTATCGAGCCGGGTCGAGCGATAATCGGCCTGCCGCAACGCCTCGGTCAAGGCCGAAGCGTCGTCCTGCTGGGCGACGACCGTCACCAGCTTCATCCCACGCCTTTCATCTTGTCGTCGGGCCGCAGTGTAGCATTCCGACGCCGGTCCGATCGCGGCAACACCCCCGCCCATCGCGTGCTCAGAACCGGCCGCGCCCCTTTCCGCGTCCGTTGTTGAAGCGCCGCCACCAGTTCGTCATATGCAGGTCGAGACGGCGGGACGGGTAGTCGATGACATTCCCGCGCCATGTCTTTGCTGGTTGCGGTCGCATGAAGGCACGGATGACGCTGATGCCGACGGCGACGATCACGAGGGCCGCCGCCAGCCAGGCGAGCAGCATGGCGCCGCCCGATCCGAGCGCCCGCCCGCCCCAGCGCGCCAGTATGGTCAGGAGGGCGGCCATGATGTAGGCGTCGCGCGCCCACCAGCCCTGCAGCGCGAAGGGCGACCGGCGCGGCGCCGGGCGGTGGGGCGCCTTGCCGCGGGGCGACGGCCCATCGCCGAGGAACGTCGGCATCTTCTCTAGAATTGAGCGGATTTCCCGCTCATACTTTGGCGTTGGCATGCGCTCATCCCGGTTCCGATACAAGAGTTCGCCTGCCCCTGTAGTATACGGCGCAAGGTCGCGACCTGCACGTTAAGGGCTAGATTCCGAACTGCTCCACCAGGCCAACGCTGAGTACCTCGTCCAGATGATCCACCGGCATCAGGCGTAGATGCTGGCGTACCTTTTCCGGGACGTCCACCAGGTCCTTTTCGTTGTCACGCGGAAACAGAAACGTCGTGATGCCGGCGCGATCAACCGCCAGGGCCTTTTCCTTCAACCCGCCAATGGCCAGCACCTTGCCGCGCAGCGTGATCTCGCCGGTCATCGCCACGTCGCGGCGCACGGCCCGTTGGAGCAGGGCCGAAATGAGGGCGGTGGCCATCGCCGTACCGGCGGAGGGGCCGTCCTTCGGCACGGCGCCGGCCGGGACGTGAATATGGATGTTGTGCTGGTCGAAATACTTATCGTCGAGTTTCCAGTCCGCGCTCCGCCCGCGGGCGTAGCTCACGGCCGCCTGGGCCGACTCTTGCATCACTTTGCCCAACTGCCCGGTGAGCGATAACTGCCCGGTCCCCGGCATGAGGATGACCTCGACGGCCATCACATCGCCCCCGGCCTGGGTCACCGCCACGCCGGTGGCCACACCGACCTCGTCGCGTTCTTCCGCCAGCCCGTGCGTGAAGCGACGGGGCCCGAGATAGGCCGGCAGGTCGCGCGCCTCGAGCTGCCAGACGCGGCTCTCGGCCTCGGCGCTCGACGCCACTTTGCGCGCCACCTTGCGGCAGAGGTTTGCCAAGTCCCGTTCCAGGTTGCGGACTCCGGCTTCCCGCGTATATTCGTGGACGAGCGAGTGCATACTGGTATCGTCTATCACCAGTTGATCGGCGGTGAGGCCGTGGGCGTCGCGCTGTTTCGGGAGGAGGAAGTCCTGGGCGATGCGCACCTTTTCCTCGTCCGTATAGCCCGGCAGCTCGATCACCTCCATGCGATCTTGCAAGGCCGGCGGGATCGGGTCGAGGAGGTTCGCCGTCGTGACGAAGATGGTCTTCGACAGGTCGAAGGGCACCTCCAGATAGTGATCGCTGAAGGCGTGGTTCTGCTCCGGGTCCAGCACTTCCAGGAGCGCGGAGGAGGGGTCGCCGCGGAAATCCGTGCCGACCTTATCGATCTCGTCGAGGATGAAGATCGGGTTGCAACTCTTAGCGTCGCGCATGCCGCGCAGGACGCGTCCGGGGAGCGCGCCGACGTAGGTCCGGCGGTGGCCGCGAATCTCCGCCTCGTCGCGCACGCCCCCCAGGGAGATGCGGACGCTCTGCCGACCGAGCGCCCGGGCGATGGAGCGCCCCAGGCTGGTCTTGCCGACGCCGGGCGGCCCCACGAAGCAGAGGATCGGGCTGCGCA
>JAICXR010000291.1 GCA_025980355.1 Chloroflexota bacterium
GGCACCGGCATCGTCATGGACAGCCAGGGGCACATCCTGACCAATGACCACGTGGTGCGCGGGGCGCAGAAGCTCGTTGTCACCCTGTCCAACGGTCAAAAGGAGTATCCGGCGAAGCTCATCGGCGGCGACCAGCGCTCCGACCTGGCGGTCGTACAGGTCACCGACGCCAGTATCCCGGCGCTGACGCTGGGCGATTCCAGCAAGCTGGAGGTCGGCCAGTGGGTGATCGCCATCGGCAACGCCCTGGCCCTACCGGGCGGGCCGACGGTGACTGTCGGCGTCGTGAGCGCCCTCAACCGCACCGTCCAGGAGCCGCCGATCCAGGCGGCCAACGGGCAAACGAGCTCGGCCGGCCCTTACCTATTCGACGCCATCCAGACCGACGCGCCGATCAATCCCGGCAATAGCGGCGGGCCGCTGGTCGACCTCAACGGCGACGTCGTCGGCATCAACACGCTCGGCGCCGGCCAGGCGGAGCCCGGCGTCCAGGCCCAGGGGATCGGCTTCGCCATCTCGATCAACACGGCGAAGAAAATCGCCGATCAGTTGATCGCCCAGGGCCACGTCACCTATGCCTTCCTCGGCGTCGGGACCATCGACAACACGCCGGCGCTGGCCGCGCAGTACGGCCTGCCCAACGTGCCCGGCGTCGCCGTGGGCAGCGTCGCGCCGGGATCGCCGGCCGCCCAGGCCGGGATCGCCCCGAAGGACGTCATCACCGCCATCGGCAACACCCAGATCAAGAGCAACAGCGACATCCAACTGGCGTTGACTGCGGCGAAGCCGGGGCAGCAGATCAGCGTGACCTGGGTGCAGGCATCGTCAAATCAGAAAGTAACGAAGACCGTCACCCTCGCCCAGGCGCCGACGACGTAGCTCGCTATTGCATATGCGTCCTTCGTCGGGTAATGTGGCGTATGGGGAATTCCCCACGCTGAGACGCGGAGGGTTGCTATGGTCGCGGTGCAAGTGGACGATCGCTATCGGATCACCATTCCCAAGGAGGTACGGAAGCATGTCCGCCCCGGCGATGTGCTGTTCGTCGAGCACCAAGTAGATCACGGTGTCGACATCTATCGCTACGCTAAGGCGGAGAATCCCTTCGATCTGCTGGCGGCCCACGCCGTCGACGAGTACCGTGCGGGTCGCACGCTGAACCTTGACGAGGCGTTCGCCCTAAACGACGACGGAGACGATGTCGAGTGACCGCTACCGGCTGGAGTTCACGCGCCAGGCGGCGAAGGACCTGAAGCCCCTGCGCTCGTGGGAGCAGCGGGTGCGACAGGAACTCCTCGCGCTCGAAGCCGACCCGCAGAAGGGCCATACGCTCAAAGGTAGCCTCGCTGGCGCACGTTCGTTGGCGTTTTCGCTGCCGAGCGGCGAGCACCGCGCTGCCTATTTCGTGATGACCGAGGACCGCGTTTGCCTCATCTTCGCCATCGGACACCACGAGAATTTCTACGCCGAAGCCGAGCGCCGCTGCGAAGCCCTGCGCAAGTCGGGCCGGGTCTAGCCGATCGCGGGACAGGCCATCAGACAATCGTCCATGGCGCATCTCCACGAGTGCTGTTGTGTCAACGCCCGTGCTCATCAGAGATGGCGTCGCCGCCAACAATCCATGCGGCCGCCGCCGCCAGGTCGGCGACGACATAATCCGGCCGCTCCTCCGGGGGCGCCGCGGCGGCATCGGCGGCCGTGGCGATGCCGCTGAGCACGAGGATCGTCGCGAAGCCGGCGGCGCGGCCGGCGCGGATGTCGGTGCCCAGGTTATCGCCGATCACCACCGGGAGCAGCCCCTCCGGCAGCCCTTGCAAGAGGGCCCGATACATGAACGGTTCCGGCTTGCCGGCGGGAACGGCAGTGCGACCGGTCGCCCGCTCCACCGCGGCGACGAGGCTGCCGGAACCGGGTAGCCAGCCGTCTTCCCAGGGGTAGGCGCCATCCATGTCCGTGGCCAGGAAGGGCACCCCGCGCAGGCCGACGGCCTGGGCCCGCGCCAGCTTGCGGTAGCTCAACTCCAGGTCGATGCCGACAACGAGGGCGTCGGCCTGCTGATGATCTTCCTCGGCCACCGGCTGCATGCCGCGTTCCCGCAACTGGCGCGCGACCTCGGCGCTGCCCAGGACGTAGGGACGGCGGACGGCGGGCCAGCGGGTGTGCAGCAGTTTGGCGGCGGCCCAGGCCGCCGTCGCCATTCGCTCCGGCCGTACGCTGATCCCCATATGCTGCAAACGCTCGCTGATCTCCTCGGCCGACGACCAGCCGTTGTTGGTGGCGAAGCAGAGCTCGTGGCCCGCCGCTTCCAGCTGGGCCAGGGCTTCCGGCACGCCGGGCAAGACGTGCCGGCCCCGGTAGAGCACGCCGTCCATGTCCAGCAAAAGCGCGAGCCGCGTCATCGCTCCCCTTGGCCGGTTGCCGCGTTCTCCAGCAACTCGCGCAGGGCGTACATGTACCAGGTGCTGGCCGCCTTCAGCTTCGGCCAGCCGTAGGGGCCGCGACTGCCGTAGTGGGTCTCGATGGAATAGACACCGGCATAGCCGTCCGCCTCCAGGGCGGCGATCACTTCCGACCACGGCACGGCGCCGGTGCCGAGCAGCACCCGCATCCGCCCCGTCCCCGGGGCCTCGATCGGGAAGGCGCGCTCTTTCACATGCACGTTGGCGACGAGCCCCCGGATCAGCGCGTAGCGATTCGGGAACAGCGGTTCCGCGCCGAGGTCGTTGGCGACATCCCAGGCGACCTTGAGGGCGGGGCTGCCGACGGCGTCGATCACCATCCGCACCTCCGTGAGCGAGCCGCTGTAGGTAGCGTGCTCCGGCTCGATGGCGAAAGTCAGGCCCGCCGCCTCAACCTTGCGCAGGGCGCGCCCCAACTTGTCGGCGATCTGGGGCAGCATCCCGGCGAGGTTCGGACGCACCTCCACGTGGGAGTGATCGGCGTTCCAGAAAGGGAACATGCGGATGACATTGACACCGAAGAACTGCGCCTCTTCGATCAGATAGTCGACCATCGGCAGGTGCTTGGTCTCGTACTCCTCGCCGATGTCGCATTTGCCGAACTGCGATTGCAGGCAGCCCATCCGCATATCGTGCGCTTGCATGACCTGGCGCATACGCTGCCAGTCCTGCCGATCGAACTGCTGCCATTGCTTGCCCCAGGCGTTGCGCAGGTCGATGTGGTGCAGCCCGCAGGCGGCGGCGGTGGCGACCGCCTCCTCGAAATCCGGCGATATCTCGTCGCTGAAGATGCTTGCCGAGAGCATTAAGATGACTCCTCTTTCGCTTATTTCTTAAGAGCGGCTCGTCTGCCGGCTCACCCGCCCATAAATGGGCGGGCTAACAGCACCAAGCCTGCTGAAGCAGGCTGAGAATCTCGCCCGATTCTGGTGGCTCGATATTCGACGATCTGCGTCATCGTAGCGCGCTTCAGCGTGCTTGGTCGTGTTAGCCTGCTGCTTTAGCGGCAGGCGGACCTACACCATCACGGCCTCCGCCGACTTTGCCTCGTGCCGCGGCATCCCGCCGCTCAGGGACTGGAGATAATGGCGGATGGCCAGCGCCACGGCCGCGCCTTCGCCGGCCGCCGAGGCCGCCTGCTTCGTGCTGCCGACGCGGCAATCGCCGGCGGCGAAGATCCCCGGCACACTCGTCTGCAAGGATGGACCGGTGACGACGAAGCCCCACGCATCGACATCCACCGTCCCCTTGACGATGCCCGTGTTCGGGGTCAGCCCGATGAAGACGAACACGCCGGCCGGATGCACCTCCCGTTGGCCGCCTGTCTGGCCTTCTTTCAGGACCACCGTCTCCAGGTGCGTTCCACCGCGCAGTTCCACCGGCGAGACGTTGCTCAGGACGGTAATACGCGGGTCCGCCTTGATCTTCTCAATGACGACGTTGCTGGACGTCAGCCCGGGGCCGCGGGTGGCGATCGTGACGCGGGAGGCGAACTTGGCGAGGAAGAGGCTCTCTTCGCCGGCCGAGTTGCCGCCGCCGATGACCAGGACGTCGCGGCCGCGATAGAAAGGGCCGTCGCAGGTGGCGCAGAAATGGACGCCGGCGCCGATGAAGTCGTCTTCGCCGGGGATGCCCAGGCGACGGTAGGTCGACCCCAGCGCCAGTAGCACCGCGAAGGCCCGGTACTCCTGGCCGTCGGCGGTGCGCACCAGGCGATAGGCGCCGTCGACGCCGACGCTCACCACCTCCTGGGCGGCCAGCACCTCCACGCCGAAGCGCTCGGCCTGCTGCCGTAATCGGTCGGCGAACTCCGCCCCGCTGATCCCTTCCGGGAAGCCGGGGAAGTTGTCCAGACGCTCCGTGACGCCGGCCTGGCCGCCCACGCCGCCGCGCTCGATCACCAGCGTGTCGAGGCCTTCCCGCGCCGCGTAGAGGGCCGCCGTCAAGCCGGCCGGGCCGCTGCCCACGATGATCAGGTCGTAGAACGCGCCCTTCGCCGAAGTGGCGATGCCGAGTTTCGCCGCCAGTTCGGCGTTCGACGGCTCGACCAGTACGGACCCGTCGCCGAAGACGAGCGTCGGGATGATGTGCTTGCCGTCGTTGATGCGCTCCACGACCGCCAGCCCTGCGGCATCCATATCGACGTCGACGAAGCGGTAATGGATGCGCTGCTCGCCGAAGAACATCTTGGTGCGCTTGCAGTCGCTGCACCAGAGCGTGCCGTAGAGCGTGATGTCCCCGGGCGCGCTGTCCTGATCAGGCATACGGTTGCCACCCTCTCCTTGCCGCCGGCCACGTGACTTCGGCCCTCAGCCGCCCGCGACGCCCGTACCCAATCCCGGCTCGGTCATCGCCTCGGGGTCGAGGGCCGTCTGCAACTCCGCCTCCGAGAGCTTCGTCCGCTCGCGCGCCACTTCCCGCACCGTGCGCCCGCTCTTGTAGGCTTCCTTGGCGATGGCGGCCGCGGCGTCGTAGCCGATGAGCGGGGCCAACCCGGTGCAGATCGCCAGCCC
>JAICXR010000547.1 GCA_025980355.1 Chloroflexota bacterium
GAAGACCTGCGGCGGACGTTGGATCTTTCCACCTGGACGGCAGGGGAAGACCTCAGCGCCGACTACCGGCGGGTGGAAGCGGAAGTGCGCGACGCTGTGGCGCACGAAGGCAGGTTGCTCGGGAAGATTCGGGACGAGATCTTCCCGCGTCTGGGCGGCTATCCCGGTGCGCCGCCGGGCGCCGGCGTCTACGCGGCGACCCTGCCGGCGCTTGAGCGCATCCACCGCGGTTTGCTCTTCAACGGCGGTGTCGAAGCCTGCGACGCCACCCGCCAGGTCCACGACACCCTGCCGCTGACCATCTTCCAGATCGGCGTCAGCCTCGTCTCCTACCAGGGCAACCAGGGCACCTGGTGCCAGCGACTGTTCCGCCGCGACCTGCGCGTTTCCGGCGGCGACCTGGCGGCGGAAATGGAGGAGTTGCTGTCCCGACGCCAGCAGCGCGGCGGCATCAACCAGCCGAACCGCCGCGACACGCTCTCCGAGTTGGCGCAACGGGGGATTATGGCCTACGCCGAACGGGCCATCTTGCTCAAGCGCTCCAACGCGACCTGGCGGATGGGGCACGGCAACCCGGCTCCCTACGAGTTGATCACCGGCTCCGGCAACCTCGACCTGATGGTGGAGTCGACGAAGATCATCCGCGAGTTGGTGGAGGGCCACCAGAAGTTCGTCTACGTGGCCAGTGAGCCGAGCGATCGCGTGCTGTTGACGATCGGCCAGGCGCTGCGACCGCTCGAGTACGCCATCGTCGGGACGCTCCGTGACGTGATCGAAAAGACGGTCGAACAGGGCCACTATCGCATGCGCGTGACCTCGGACATGCACTGGGACGGCGTCGCCTTGACGCCCGAACAGTGGATCAAGCGTTTCCGCGACGACGTCGCCTCCCAGATCGTCGTCGGAATCTATCGGGCGACGCGGCTAGCGCCGGCCCAACTCTTCTATGCCCATGTTGACCACGCCGCCGTCGCCGCCCACATCGTCCTGGCCGACAGCATCTTGCAGGAGCATCGGGGCTTCCCGATGCTGATCGACCTGGCCGACAACGTCTGCCGGGGCGTCTTCGGTAGCGAGACGCTCCATGCCCCCGTCACCACCGCATACGCCGGTGCTGGCGCCCCCTGGCGCTTCCAGAGCGAGAGGAGCACTCGCCGATGAGAGGGAGGGCGGCGTCGACAGTGTCGTCCAACGCGGGGCCCGGGCCGCGTGAAACATGAGAAAGGAACGCCGGAATGACCGATACCGATGGGAACTTCAGCTTCTCCCCGCGACAGGTGACCCCGGAGGACTTGCAGGTGCGCCTTGACGCCGACATCGCCCAGTCGGGCGGCGAAGTGATCGACGGCATGCTCCCGCCCGATGCCATTGGCGCGACGATGTTCGACCTGCCGAACAGCGAGGACAATAGCGTCACTGTGCTCTTGCCGCAGGATAGCCTGGACCTCGCCCCGTCGCAGGCCCTGGTGCGGATCAAGAGTCGGGACGGGCGCCCCTACCTCGGCATCGTCACGGCCGGCCCCTTCGCCGAGCCGGATAGTCTGCGCGGCGATTCGCCCATGCTCGTGACCATCGCCACGCGGCGTGGCATCTACCTGCCGCCGTTCCACGGCCGCGTCCAGGTGGAGCTGCTCGGGGAGGAGAACCCCGACGGCACCCTAAGCCCGCCCCGTCTGCGCCCGTGGCCGAACAGCCCCGTCTTCGCCCTTTCCGACGAGGAGGCGGCGAAGGTGCTGCAGGCGGAGGGCGACATCCGCCTGGGCACCGTCGCCGGCAAGGAGAATCTGGTGGTGAGCGTCCCTTCCACGCTCAAGTCGGTGCTGCCGCGCCATACCGCCGTGCTCGGCACGACCGGCGGCGGCAAGTCCACCACCATCGCCCGGCTGGTCCAGCAGGCGCAAGCGGCCGGCATGGCCGTGATCCTGCTGGACGTGGAGGGGGAATACGCCTTCCTGCATGAGCCGACGGCGGATGCGGCGATGCTGAGCGGGCTGCAGGATCGTGGCCTTAAGCCGGGTGGAATCCCGGTGAATAAGATGGCGCTTTACCACCTCGTCGGTCGCGACACTGCTAACCCCGATCATCCCGGCAGGAAGGAGTTCTCACTCCAATTCGCGCGACTCTCGCCTTACGCCCTAATCGAGATCTTGAACCTGCCCGAGGCGCAGGCCGATCGCTTCCTTAAGGCATACGACGCGA
>JAICXR010000212.1 GCA_025980355.1 Chloroflexota bacterium
AAGGGCGGCGCCCCTGCTCAGGCCGACGACGCCGCCGAAATAGGCGAGCAGCAACGCCGCGGCCAGCGGCAACAGGCGTCCGGCCGGCGGCGGCAATTGCGAAAGAGGGACGGCCAGCAGCGCACCGAGGACGAGGCCCACGAAGGCGCCGCCGGTGACCCCAACCAGTAGCTCATCGGGCGAGCCGGTTAGCCGTTCGCGCAGACGAACGAGCGGCTTCAGCGTCAGGTCCGGCGTCACCAGGAGGCCCAGGAGAAAGCCGGAGACCACGGCGATGGTCAGGTTCAGCCAGTTCGCCGAACTTCCGCCGGCCAGACCCGCGTCAAACTCCCAGACGAACACCGCGAGCGCCGCGCCGCCCAGCAGGCGCAAGACCAGGCTCCCCACCCTCATCGTTCGCGCTTCCTCATGAGCGGATGGCAGAACGGGTCCGTGCCGCCAGCCGAGTATAGCACCGGCGGTTAGAGCATCGCCGCCGCGTTCACCGTCTCGACGCTCCGGTCCATCTGGCGCATCAGCCCGCTGAGGACGCGGCCCGGCCCGACCTCCACGCAGCGCGAGATGCCGGCCGCCAACAGACAGCGCATCACCGCGCTCCACCGCACCGGCTCCGCGACCTGGCGCACAAGGAGGGTGGGGAAATCGGCGGCCGCCCGGTGGACGGCGCCATCGACGTTGCAGATGACCGGCACACGAGCCTCACGGAACACCAGATTGCCCAGCACGCCGGCCAGCTCCGAGGCCGCCGTTCGCATGAGCGGCGAATGGAACGGCCCGCTGACCTTCAAGGGCACCACGCGCGACGCACCAAGGGCCCGCGCCCGCTCTGAAGCGACCGCCACCGCCTCGGCCGTGCCCGAGATCACCACCTGCCCCGGCGCGTTGTAGTTGGCGGGAACCACGTCATCCCGCCCGGCGCAGGCCTCCTCCACCAGGGCGTCGTCGAGCCCCAGCACGGCCGCCATGGTACCGCCGCCCGCCGCGGCCATCAGCTCGCCCCGCCGCCGCACGGCATAGACGGCGTCGCCGAAGGCCAGCACGCCGGCCTGCACGAGCGCGCTGTACTCGCCCAGGCTATGCCCGGCGACATACTCCGGCGTCAGTCCCCTGGCGACCAGCGCTCGTGCGTAGGCGACACTGACCGTGAGCAGGCAGGGCTGGGCATGTTCCGTCCGCTGCAATTCCTCCGCCGGCCCCGCAAAGCAGAGGCGGGCGATATCGATCCCGCTGCGCTCCGCCGCTTCCGCGAACAAGTCCCGCACGCCAGCGTCGGCGTCGTACAGCGCTTGCCCCATGCCGACCTGCTGGCTCCCCTGGCCGGGGAAGAGCCAGGCGCTCTTCATCGTCTCATCCCCCGAGCGCCACCACCGTCGCCACGGCGACCTTCGCCTCGGCGTCGTGGGCCAGGCTGACCGACCACTGCGTGAGCCCCTGCTCCTCGGCGATCTGGGCGGCCCGGCCGTTCAGGCGCAGCGTCGGCTTCCCGGACGGCAGCCGCTCGACCTCGAAGTCCTTCCACCCGACCCCCGCCATCCCCGTGCCGAGGGCCTTGCTGGCGGCCTCCTTGGCGGCGAAGCGCGCCGCCAGGTGTTCCCACTTGTGGGCGTCGGCCAGGGCGTAGGCGAGCTCCCCCGGCGTGTAGATACGCTTGAGGAAACGCTCGCCGAAGCGTTCCACTGCCTGTTCGATCCGCGTCATGGCCACGATGTCCACGCCGACCTCACAGCGCATGGACCCTTCCCAACTGCCCCGCCGAGGGCGCTGGCTCCGGCGGCGCCGGCAGGGCCCAGCCCGCCACCGTCGCTGCTGTGTGCTCGGTCAGGCGGAGACCGAAGACGTCGCCAAAGGCGGTCACGAGCTCCGCACGCGTCTCGGCCATCGCCGGCGCGGCGCCGAGGAGGCATTCCAGGGAGGTCACGCCCCGGTCGGTGAGGCCGCACGGGATGATGCCGGCAAAGTAGCTCAGGTCGGGGGCGACGTTCAGCGCGAGGCCGTGCGTCGCCACCCAGCGCGACACCCGGACGCCGATGGCCATCAGCTTGTCGTTGCCCACCCAGACGCCGGCATGGCCCGGCTGCCGTCCCGCCGTGACGCCAAAAGCGGCGGCGGTGTGGATGCCGACCTCTTCCAGCAGGCGGACGTAGTGCGAGATATCGCTCCCCCACCGCGCGAGGTGGAGTATCGGGTAGGCGACGAGCTGGCCCGGCCCGTGGTAGGTGATGTCGCCCCCCCGGTCGATCGGCACGACGGCCACCGCGCTGCGGCGCAGACTGTCGGCGTCCATGAGGATGTGATCGGGCGTCCCCCGCCGCCCCAGGGTGAAGGTCGGCGGATGCTCCACCAGGAGGATGGTATCCGGTGCGAGGCCCTGACGGCGCGCCTCGGCCAGGCCGCGTTGCAACGCCCAGGCCTCCCGGTAGTCCACGCGCCCCAGCCAGGCGACGGCGTCGGTGGCGCTCACCCCGCCACCAGGGCGTGCTCGACCTGCTCGTGCGCGTGGTAGGAACTGCGCACGAGCGGCCCCGACTCGACGTGGCGGAAGCCCATCTCCAGGCCGATCTGCTTGAGCTGCCGGAATTCGTCGGGCGTGTAGTAGCGGGACAGGGCGACGTGCTTCAGCGACGGCCGCAAATACTGTCCGACGGTGAGGATGTGCGTCCCCACCGCCCGGATGTCGGCCATCGTTTCGACCAGCTCGTCCCACTCCTCGCCCAGGCCGACCATGACGCCGGACTTGACCATGCAGTCCGGGCGCAACATCGTGGCGCGCTCCAGCAGTTCCAACGACTGTTCGTACTTCGCCTTCGGGCGCACCCGCCGGGCCAGGCGGGGCACCGTCTCCGTATTGTGGTTTAAAATGTCCGGCCCGGCCTCCATCACCATTTCCAGCGCCCACCAGACGCCCTGGAAATCGGGGATTAAGACCTCCACGCTGGTCCCGGGGGACTGACGGCGGATTTCCCGGATCGTCTCGGCGAAGATATGCGCGCCGCCGTCCGGCTGGTCATCGCGGTCCACCGAGGTGACGACGGCGTGGCGGAGCCCGAGCAGGCGTACCGCCTCCGCCACCCGGCGGGGCTCGTCCTCGTCGATCGCCAGGGGGCGGCCGGTGGTGACGGCGCAGTAGCGGCAGGCGCGCGTGCAGATCTCCCCCAGAATCATGAACGTCGCCGTGCGGTGCTCGAAGCATTCCCCGATGTTCGGGCAATGCGCTTCCTCGCAGACCGTGTGCAGTTTGTACGTTCGAAGCAACCGCTTCACGTCGATGTAGTTCGGGCTCCCCGGCAGAGGCACCTTGAGCCACTCCGGCCGGCGCGGCTGCAGCAGGACCGGCTGGGAGGGTGTGCCGGCCGCGCCCTCGGACGGCGCCGGCTGGATGTGCAGGGTCATGGTCGCGCTCCGATCACGGCAGGGCTGTCAGAGGATCAGGCTGTACGGCGACTGCAGGAGCTTCTTCAGCTCCTGCAGGAACATGGCGCCCCGCGCGCCGTAGAGAATGCGATGGTCGCAGGAGAGGGTCACCTTCATCCGCGCCCGGACGACGACCTGGCCGTCCTCGACCGCCGGGACGTTCCGGGTGGACCCGATGGCCAGGATGGCGGCGTTCGGCGGGTTGACGACGGCCCCGAAGTCCTCCACGTCGTACATCCCCATGTTGGAGATGCTGAACGTGCTCTTGTCCATGTCCGCCGGCGATAGCTTGCCGGCGCGGGCGCGCTCGATCAAGGGGCGCATATCCTGGTCGATCTGGCGGATGCCCTTGCGATCGCAGTCTCGCACCACCGGCACGACGAGGCCGTCGGGGACGGCGACCGCGAAGCCGATGTTGACATAGTCGTGGTATTCGAACTGGCCGTCGCGGTAACTGCCGTTGACATCGGGGAACTTCGTCAGGGCCAGGGCGCAGGCGCGGAGGATGATCGCGTCGTGGCGCACCTGCTGCTCCTTTTCGGCGCCGGCATTGAGGCGCGCCCGCAGCTCGTTGAACGCTTCCATGTCGATTTCGCTCGTGACATAAAAGTGGGGGGTCTGCGTCTTGGCTTCCACCATGCGCCGGGCGATCACCTGCTGCATCCGGCTCAGGGGGACGCGACGGACCCCTGAGCCGGCCTCCGGCGCCGCCGGCTGACCGCCAGGAGCGGCGCCCGCCCCCGGGGCGGCCTGAAAGGATTCGACGTCATCGCGGACGATGCGCCCACCGGGGCCGCTGCCCTTGACCTGCGCGAGGTCGATCTTCCGTTCGGCGGCGAGGCGGCGGGCGATCGGGGTGACGAACAGGCGGCCGGTTGCCGGAGCGGTCGGGCCGGTCGTCACTTCGCCCGTCCGCTGCGGCCCCCCGGCGCCCGTTTGCGCCCCACCCTCGCGGGTCACCGCGCCTTCTTCCGGTGCCGGCGCCGGGGGCGTCGTTTTCGTCTCGCCCGCCGAGGTGTCGTCGCCGGCCGGGACGCCCTCCTCCATGGCTTCGCCGCGTTGCGCATCGCTCGGCGTCTCCGCCCCGGCGGCGGCGCCGACATCATCGGCCGTCTCGCCGACGATGGCGATCACTTCGCCGATCTTGACCGTCTGACCTTCCTGGACGAGGACCTTGTTGAGGAGGCCCGAAGAGTAGGAATTGACCTCCATATTGGCCTTATCCGTCTCGACCTCGGCCAGGACATCGCCTTTTTCGACGTGGTCGCCTTCGTGCTTCAGCCAACGGGAGATCGTGCCCTCTTCCATCGTATCGCTGAGCCTGGGCATCAGAATGTCTTGACTCATTCGTCTCTCGCTCCCTCGCACGCGCGGCCCCACGGCATGCGGCGTCTGCACGACGCCCCGATACACCGGCCACGCCAAGGCACGCCGGAAACGGCCAATCCCGTGCCATGCTACCTTGCCCGCGCCTGCCCCGCAAAATCCGGCCGGCGGCGGGCGCCGCGGGGCTGGCATCACGCAGAAGTCCTAATCGTTGGCGAGGTTTGCTACTATGATTGCCTCTCGCTCGTTTGGTTGAGCGTAATCGGGGGGGACGCTATGGCTTTCAGTTACAAAAACCGCAAGGGCGACACTTACTACCTGAACACGCAGCTCGTGAAGCTCCAGAACGGACGAGAACAGCGGATCTACTTTTTCACGCGCGAGCCGCGCGAAGACAAGGGCTTGGATGCCGTGCCCTCCGGCTACGAGGTGAGCGAGCGCGCCGGCTCGGGCCTGCCGGTCCTCAGGAAACAGCGGTAGGGCGGGCCGGCAGGTCGTCGGGCGTCGTGGCCTCGCCGCGGGGCGTCGCGGCGTGGCCGCGACGGAGGCGGGCCAGTACTTCGCCCGCCAGCGACCGGTAGGCAATCGCGCCGCCCGACGTCGACGCATATTCCAGGACGGACTGGCTGTAGCTCGGCGCCTCCGCCACCCGCACCGAGCGGGGGATCAGGGTCACGAACGTCTCCCGCGGGTAGTGGCGACGCGCCTCCGCGACCACGTCGGTGGCCAGGTTGGTGCGCGCATCGAACATCGTCAGCACGATGCCGAACAGCTCCAGCGTTGGGTGCAGCCGGGTGCGGAGCCGCTCCATCGTGTCCAACAGCCGGCTGAGTCCTTCCAGGGCGAGGTATTCGCATTGCAACGGCACCACGACGCCGGTGGAGGCGATGAGCGCGTTGACGGTCAGCAGGCCCAGGGAAGGCGGGCTGTCGACCAGCACGACCGTGTAGTCGCCGGCCACCGGATCAAGCAGGCGGCGCAGGCGAAACTCTCGCTCCGGGACACCGACCAGTTCGACCTCGCCCCCGGCGAGATCCACCGTACTCGGCAGGACATCCAGGCGCGGGCGCACCTGGTGTCGGATGAGGTCCCGCGCCGGCACATCGTGGATCAGTCCGTCATAAATGGACGGCATACCGCGCTTGGCGAGGCCGAAGGAGCTGGTGCAGTTCGCCTGCGGGTCGATATCCACCAGCAGGACGCGCGCCCCCGCCGCGGCCAGCGCTGCCGCCAGGTTCACCGCCGTCGTCGTCTTGCCGACGCCACCCTTCTGGTTGGCGAGTGCCAACACTGCCGCCACGCCCCGCACCTCCCGCGACTATTGTACAGGTGAGGCCATACCGACGCTCCCGCCGGGCGCCGTCAGCACGCTTAGGACCATGGTCCCATGTTGCATCGGTGTTGCCGACGGCGGACACCTAGAATCAGGCGGGGGATCTGCCTGCTGGGCAATACCGGAGGGATCGGGCGCGTGCGGCCGGGATACGTCAGGCGACGAATGGCGGCCCTCCTGCTCTCTTGTATCGCCCT
>JAICXR010000213.1 GCA_025980355.1 Chloroflexota bacterium
CCCGTGACGTTGAGCGTTGCTTGCGTAACAACGAGCCCGCCATCGTATCCATGCGCGACGATCCGAGTGCGGGGATCCTTATCCTGTACCAGGTTGCACCACCGCCAGGCAGTTAGCGCATTCGATCCATTCTGGTAGAATATTAGGAAAATGAATAGTGCAAAGAGATTTCTAACCACTTGATTGTATCCGCCCCCTCGCTGCCGGAGCAGTTTCAGGCAGCATCGCCCTATACGCTCGATCCCTTTCAACAGGAAGCCATCGACCAACTTGACCAGGGTAAGTCCGTGTTGGTCGCCGCGCCGACCAGCGCCGGCAAGACGGTCGTCGCCGAGTTCGCCATCGAACGGGCCTTGCAACTGGGGCAGCGCGTCATCTACACGGCGCCGATCAAGGCGCTCTCCAACCAGAAGTTCGCCGACTTCGGGCAGCGCTGGGGCTTCGAGCGCGTCGGTCTGCTGACGGGCGACATGTCGATCAACAGCGACGCGCGGGTGCGGGTCATGACGACCGAAGTGCTCCGCAACATGCTGTTGCAGGCGCCGGAAGGGCTCGGCGGCGTGCAGGCCGTGGTGCTCGACGAGTTCCACTACCTGGCCGATGCCGACCGGGGCCGCGTGTGGGAAGAGATCGTCATCCTCCTGCCGCGGGACGTGCAGATCGTCTGCCTCTCGGCGACCATGAGCAACGCCGCCCAGTTGCGCGATTGGATCGGGCGGGTGCACGGCGAGACCGCCCTGGTCACGAACGAGGTGCGGCCGGTGCCGCTGGAGATCTTCTATTTCCTGGATGGCGTCGCGCAGCGGGTGGTGGACGCACACGGGAAGCAGGTGCGCAGCTTCAAGGTGGGCGGCGAGGCGTTCCGGCAACGCCAGCGCTTCGGCGGTCGGGGGGCGCGTAGCGCGCCGCGGGAGAAGAACGCCCATGTGCTGCCCCGCTCCCCGGAGGTGTTGGCGGTGCTGGCCGACCTCGGCATGCTGCCGGCCATCTACTTCGTCTTTAATCGCTCCAAGACGGAAGCGGAGGCGGGCCGCTGCGCCGCCGAGCTGGACCTGGTGCGGGAGGACGCCGAGGCGCGACAGAGCATCGACGTCGCGGTCGCCGAGACGCTGGCGCAACTGACGCCGGAGGCGCGCGAGTTGCCCCAGGTGCTCTCGCTGGTCCATCTGCTGAGTCGCGGTGTGGCCTTCCACCACGCCGGACTGTTGCCCGGCCTGAAGGTGCTGGTGGAGACGCTCTTCGCCCAGGGGGTGCTCGGGGCCGTCTTCGCCACGGAGACGCTGGCGTTGGGCGTGAACATGCCGGCCCGCTCCGTCATCATCCCCCAGCTCACCAAATTCGACGGCGCGACGCACCGGCCGCTCACCGGGCGGGAGTTCCAGCAGTTGATCGGTCGGGCCGGTCGCCGGGGCATGGATATCGCCGGCAATGCCGTCATTTTGTACGACGATTGGATGACCTTTGAGGAGGCGATGAAGGTCGCCAAGCGGCCGCTGGAGCCCGTCGCCAGTTCCTTCGCCTTGAGCTACAACTCGCTCGTGAACCTGCTCCTCAGCTACGGCGACGTCGAGATCCTGGCCCGACTCATGGACCGCTCGCTACTGGCCCACCAGATGGTGGGGCGGCGCCGCAAGCTGGAAGCGCAACTGGAACGGGCCCGGGCGGATCTCGCCGCGGCGGAGATGCTCTGCCCGGCCTGTGGCGCGTCGCACCCGGTCGCCGGCTGCAGCCGTCTGCACGAGCATCACCTGGCCGTCCGCAAGCGCAAGGGGCTGCACCACCTGGTCGAAGGGCTGGATCGGGAGGTCGCCCAGGCGCGGGCGGCGGAGGAGCGCGACCTCCGCCACGTGGTGCAGGACACGTTGGCGGTGCTGGAGTTCTTCGGCTATGTGCGGGACGGCCAGTGTACGGGCGACGCCGAGCTGCTCTCCCGCATCGTCGATCCCAATGCCCTCGCCGTGGCGGAGCTGGTGCTGGGCGGGGAATTGGATGACCTGGAGCCGGTCGAACTGGCAGAGGTGGCGGGCTGGTTCGCCATGCCGGACAACGAGGCGCGGATCGACCTCTTGCGGGACGGCCTCAAGCAGCTCTGGCGCAAGATTTCGGCGGTGATCCAGACGGTGCGCAACGTCGAGCAGCGCGAGGCGATCTTCCTCACCCCCGGTCCGTCGCCGGTCTTCCCGGGGATGGCCTCGGCCTGGGCGGCGGGGGCGGAGTTCACCGAGCTGGTCCAGGCGTGGGGCATCGCCGAAGGCGACGCCATTCGCTACCTGAAGAAGACGGCGGACCTGCTTCGCCAGATTCGCCGGGCGCTGGAAGACACGAGCTTCAAGCCGGAGCTGCTGGCCGTGGCTCGCGCCGCGGAAGCGCTGGTACGCCGGGACATCGTCCGGGGCCAGGAGCTGGTGGACCTGGAAGAGCTGGAAGATGTCCCGACCGTCGAGGCCGCCATCGAAGCGGAAAACGCGACGCTGGCGGAGCTGCGCAAGTAGGTTAGGCCGCGACTGCGGTCTGCGGCCCTATCCCCCACTTATCCCTTCAAGATCCCCTCAATCGCCTGCATGTCCTCAGGTGTCAGCCTCACGTCGGCCGCTTTGGCGTTGTCGTCCACCTGTTCCGGCCTGGTGGCGCCGGCGATGACGGTGCTGACCTCGGGATGCGCCGCCAGCCAGGCGATGGCGAGCTGGGTGACGCCGTAGCCGCGCTCCCGAGCGAAACTGTTCAGTTTGTCGACCATGCCAAGGCGTTCGGGCGTCAGCTGCTGCTGCATGCGCGTGTTGCGTCCGGCGCGGGTGTCGGGCGGCGGGGCCTTGCCCGCCTCATATTTCCCGGTGAGGACGCCGCCGGCGAGCGGGGAGTAGGGGATGATGCCGACGCCGAAGGCAGTGCAGGCGGGCAGCAGCTCGCGCTCCACGTCGCGGGCGACCATGCTGTATTGCGGCTGTACGGAGACGAAGGCGGCCAGGTTATGCTGGGCGGAGATCCAGAGGGCCCGCGTCAACTGCCAGGCGGCGAAGTTGGAGCAGCCGATGTAGCGGACCTTGCCGGAGCGGACGAGGTCGTCCAAGGTGCGCAGCGTCTCCTCCAGCGGCGTCTCGGGGTCGAAGCGGTGGACCTGGTAGAGGTCGATATAGTCGGTGTTGAGCCGGCGCAGGCTCTGTTCGCAGCCGTCCATGATGTGCTTGCGGGAGAGGCCCTGGTCGTTCGGACCGGGGCCCATCTTGCCGAACACCTTGGTGGCGACGATCGCCTCCTGGCGCCGGCCGGCGATGGCCTTGCCGACAAACTGCTCGGAGACGCCGGCGCTGTAACCATCGGCGGTGTCGATCGTGTTGACGCCGATGTCCAGGGCCCGGCGGATCACGCTGATGCTGCGCTCCTCATCGGCCGCGCCGCCAAAGTTGTTGCCACCGAGGCCGACGACGGAGACCTTGAGGCCCGATTGGCCCAGACGGCGATACTCCATGGCTGACTCCTCCTCGTGTTCTGGCCGGTTCCACGTAGAGACGGCGCCGCTCTACGGTCCAATGGCTGCCGGTGCCATCGTCATTCCAGACGAAGTCTAGCACCTTACTCCGGCTGTTGCCCTGGTCGTTCTCGGCGGCCGGCCATAATCGAGGCCGTATCATTGGGGCCGTGGGAACGACTATTGGGGAGGGCCTGGTGATCCGTCAAATCCGCCGGTTGTCGCGCACGATCACGGTCGACGACCAACCGCTCCGGGTGATTGCCGTGTACATGAGCCGCACGGGGCATGGTGGCACCTGGACCATCGACCACGCCGACGAGACGGGCTACGAGGGCGTCGCCTGCGTGGACGACGTGGCGCGCGCCGCCAGGCTCTTTCTCGACGCCGGCCGGCGATTCCGGTTGCCGCAGGCAGCGGCGGAGGCGGTCGGCTATCTGCGCTTCCTGCTCTACATGCAACAGCCGGATGGGCGCTTCGTCAACTTCATTCTGAACTGGCGTGGCCAGAAGAACCTGACCGGCCCCACGTCCTTGCCGAGCGGACCGAACTGGAACGCCCGTGCCTTACGCACCCTCGCCCTCGCCGCCATCACCACCGAGGACGCCGTCTATCGGGAGGCCTTCGACCGGGCCTTCGAGCCGGTGACGCGCGACTCCTACTACGCCGACATCCGGGCGTTGCACGTCCTCGCCGCTCTCGAAGTGTACGAACAGACGAAGGAGTCGCATCTGCGGCGCAGCATTCTGACCTGGTGCGACCAGATCGCCGGCCTCTGCGACGACCATGGGCGCTTGCTGAACTGGCGGCACGAGGTCAACCCGCATCTGTGGGGCTATGTACAGGCGGGCGTGCTCGCCCGGGCCTCGGCGACGTTCGGCCGCCACGACTGGCTGCATCTCGCCCAGGAGACGGTGCTGGGCTATCTCGCGCCACGAGTGCGGGCAGGATTCCCCAGCCGGACCGTCATTCCCTACGAAGTGAGCTCGGTCATCGCCAACCTGGAGGCCATGGCCGAGGTCACCGGCGACCGTCGCTACCGTGAGCTGCTCTTCCTGGCGCGCGCCTGGTTCCGCGGGCGCAACGCCGCCGCGGCACCGGTGTATGATGTCGTGCACGGGAGCGTCGCCGACGGCATCGATGACGACCATCTCAGCCCCAACTCCGGCGCCGAGTCCAACATCGAAGGGGCCCTCGCCCTGGTGGACGAACTGCCGTGGCGACTATACTATTCTGACTGAGAACGACGCAGCGATCAGACGCAGCGATCAAGCGATCATAGGAGGGAACCATGAGCGAGGATTGGAATTACTGGAAGCTCGCCTTGATCGGGATCATCGGCGGCCTCATCGCCGGCGCCGTGATGTGGGTCATTATGGCGATCGTCACGGTGATCAGCGGCCAGGGGCTGTGGGCGTTCCTCAAGTGGGTCGGTGACGTCGTCACCGGCGATTCCTGGCAGGGATTCAACGCCGGCAACGTCTTTACCGGCCTAGTCATCCACCTGATCATGTCGGCCATCCTCGGCGCGGTCTTTGGCGTCATCGTGCTGCCCTTTGTCGCCTCGCCCCGGCAGGTGCTGATCGCCGGCTTGATCTGGGGCGCCGTGGTCTGGCTGTTGATCGGCTTCCTGGCGGTCGCCGCGGAGAATCCCACGATGTCCCAGGAAGTGCCGCCGTTCCCATGGTTCATCGTCAACCTGGTGTACGGGCTGGTCGTCGCCTTCATCGCCAATCCGTTGCGGAGCACGGCTCAGGTCACCGCCTGACCGTTCCGATGGCCGTGCGCATCCCAGCCGATGCGATTCGGGTCGAGCAACTGGCCAAGAGTTACGGGCGGCGGCGCGTCGTGGACGGCCTTTCGTTCCGCGTCCGGCGCGGGGACGTGTTTGCCCTCCTGGGCCCGAACGGCGCCGGGAAGACCACGACGGTCGAAATCCTGGAGGGCTACCGCACCGCCGATGGTGGGGACGTGTCCGTGCTTGGCCTGGATCCCCGCCGGGACGCCGGCCGACTGAAACAGCAGGTCGGGATCATGCTGCAGCAGGGCGGCATCTACCCCGGGATTACGGCCGGCGAGATGCTCGCCCTGTTTGCCCGCTTCTACGCCCGGCCGGCGGACCCGGAGGCGCTCCTGGAGGAGGTGGGACTCGGCGCGGTGCGCGACACGCGCTTCCGACGCCTCTCCGGCGGGCAGCAACGCCGCCTGGCGCTGGCCGTCGCCCTGATCGGTCAGCCGGAGTTGGTGTTCCTGGACGAGCCGACGGCCGGGATGGACCCGCAGGCCCGCAACCTGACCTGGCGGCTGATCCGCGACCTCAAGAAGCGCGGCGCGACCGTCGTCCTGACGACGCACCTCATGGAAGAGGCCGAACGGCTGGCCGATCGTATCGCCATCATCGACCACGGCCGGCTGCTGGTCGAAGGCACGGCGCAGCAACTCCGCCAACAGCAACGCGGCGCTCGTACCAGTTTGCGCCTGACGTTGCCGGTGGCGGTTGAGGCGGCGAGATTGGCGGCACTCCCGGGGGTGTCCGGCGTCCGCGCCGAAGGGAACGGCGTCTACCATCTCGAGGCCGCCGATCCGGGCGCCGTGGCCGCCACGCTCACCGCCTGGTTGCGCGACCAGCAGGTGCTGCTGGCGGAGCTGCGCGTCGGCGGCGTGTCGCTGGAGGAGGTTTTCCTGCAGTTGACCGGAACGGGCCTGCGAGAATGACCGGCCGGCGGCTGGTGCGGGCGATCGTCGCCCAGACCGGCGTCGAACTGCGCCTCACCCTGCGCCGGGGCGAGAGCCTCCTCA
>JAICXR010000018.1 GCA_025980355.1 Chloroflexota bacterium
GCGATCGCCTGACCGCTGATGAAGGTCGCTTCGTCGCTCGCCAGGAAGAGCGCCGTGTTGGCGATGTCGTCCGGCGTGCCGTAGCGGCGGACGGGATACATCTCGGCGCTGAGGCGGGCCCGTTCGGGATGCTCCTCGCCCATGCGGTTCTTCTCGGTGACGATCAGTCCGGGGCAGATGCAATTGGCGCGGATGCCCTGCGGGCCGAAGTCGCAGGCGACCTGCTTCATCAGGAGGATCAGCCCGCCCTTGGCCGCCTCGTAGGCGGCCGACCGGCGTGCCGCCAGCAGGCCGTGGACGGAAGAGATGGAGATGATCGCGCCGCCGCCGCCGGCGATCATGGCCGGGATGGCGTATTTGCAGGTGTAGAAGGCGGCGTCCAGGATGGTGCCGCGCCCCAGCTCCCAGTCCGCCAGCGGCATGTCGACGACGGTGCCGCCCTTCCAGGCGGCGGCATTGTTGACCAGGATGTCCAGGCGACCGTAGGCGGTGTTCGCCGCCTCGACCAGCGCCTGCACCTGCTCCGGGCGACTCACGTCGCACGGTTGGCAGAGCGCCCGCCCGCTGGCGGCGGTGATCTCCTGGACCGTCGTCCGCCCCCCGTCGTCCTTGACGTCGCCGATGACCACCGTTGCGCCTTCCCGGGCGAAGGTGAGGGCGATCCGGCGGCCGATCCCTTGCGAGGCGCCGGTGACGATGGCAACTTTTCCTTGAAGACGCATCCTATTCCCTCTCCGGCGATAGTGCGATAGACACGCGGACGCGGCGTCCGGTCACCGTCATCGCTCAGCGGCTGCCGGTACGCGCCCAGGACTGCCAGTCCGGCAGTTCGGCCAGGTTGAAGCGTCGCGCGAGCTCCTGTTTCCGGGCGGCGAGCATGGCGCGATAGCCCGGCGACGCGATCGGCTCGGTCGTCATAATGTGGGCGTCTTCGTTATTGTCGCTGTAGTACTTGACCCGCCGGCCCACCTGCTGGAACCCGTACTTGCGGTAGAGATTCTGGGCCACGACGTTGGAGACCCGCACCTCCAGCGTCAGCCGCTCCGTCTTGACGAGGTAGCCCAGGTCGATCAGCCCGACGAGCAACAGTTCGCCGATCCCCTGGCCGCGATAGGCGTTGCGGACGGCGATGGTGGTGATGTGCGCTTCATCCGGCATCTTCCACAGCCCGCCATGGCCGATCACCGGATCGCGCGGCCGTTGGGGGCCGCGTTCGATCACCGGCAACGGCAGGAGGGAGAAGGGGAAGGGCCGGTGATCGCGCGCCCCCGCCGCGATGCCCTCCCGGTCCGGCACCGGCTCCGGCGGCTGGCCACGGCGCACCACGAGGTAATGGGCCTTCTTATTGACCCGCAACTCGTGGCGGTAGGTGCTGGACGGCCAGGGGAGGCTGTAGGCCTCGCGTTCGACCGCCACGACCTCATCCAGGTCGGCCATGCGCATCCGGTCGAGGTAGACGGGCTGCACACTGGTCCTTTGTCGATCGGAGAGCAGGCCGTCCCCGGCCACATGACCCACGTACACCTACACAATTCCCGTGCGACGGCCACCGTCGAGATTATAGGAGAGGCCGACGGCGGCGTCAACGCCGGGAGCCGGAGGTGGCGTCCGCTGCGGCCAACGGGCCCTCTCTCCTGGCCTCTCCCCCAACCCTGGGGGAGATGGTGAAGCCAGAGAGGCCCGGTCGATCCTCCGCTACAGCGCCGCCAGCACGCCGTTCAGGAACTCGTGGGCGCGGCGCGCCTCGGCATCGACCGCCTCGGGTGTGTCGTGGGCGGCGAGGGTCTCGATCACGCATGGTCCTTGGAAGCCGTGGTCGCGCAGGATGCGGAAGACCGCCGGAAAGTCGACGTCGCCATCGCCCGGCGTCACGTTGACGGAACCGCGCAGCCCGCCTGTCTCGTCTTTGACGCACATGGCGACGCAGTAGGGCGCCAGCTCGCCCAGGCGCGCTTCCGGCCGCTCATTGGCGTAGTACAGCAGGTTGCCGGGATCGAAGCAGAGGCGGTACGCCGGATTATCGACGGCCTGGAGGATGCGCAAGCAGTCCTCCGCCGTCGTGGTGATGCCGCCGTGCGGCTTGACGGCGATCGTCACGCCGTGGTCCCGAGCGTAGGGGGCGAGCCGGCGCATGAGCGCCAGGTAACGGTCAAAGTTCTCCGGTCGGGTCCCCATCTCCAGGAGGAAGGGGACCTCCACCGCCGCGGCGATATCGACGAGCCGGCGGCCGGTGGCGTAGGCGGCGTCCTCCCCGCCGTCGAGCGGGATGCTGGATGGCAACATCGTCAGGTGCAGCCCGTGCGCCTGGATGATCCCGCGTAACCGCCGCGCTTCCTCCGGCGAGGTCTGCGCGTTGATCGTCGCCGGCGGCTGCCCCTGCAACAGTACATACTCTTGGAACCCGGCCCCGGCGATGCCCTCCAGGGCCCGTTCAAAGGGGAATTTCACATACGGTCGATTCATACAACCCAGGGGCAGATTCACACTGGTCTCCTCGTCAAGGCCGGACACGCCACCGGCGACGTCCCATGCTGCCCGTTGCACGGGCCGGCGTCAAGCAATCGATGCGGGCTCAAGCGCGCCAAAAGATGCCGAGGTGGCGGGCCCCCTCCCCGCACCGGCGATTAGGCTGCATCTTTATTACCACCGGGCACGCCCGTTAATCGCATCGTAAGAATGGCGATGGATACTCTAACGCGGAGGTGATGAGACATGGCACGCGTCGTTTGGGCCTGCCCCGCCTGCTGGACGGAACTTGGCCGGCGCGGAGCGCAGTTGCTCAGCCTTGCCCCCGGGCAGGGTGCCTGCGTCTGTTGCCGCGCAAACCTCCGCCCGGACCAGCGCGCGGCGCGCTTCCTCCTGACCGACCCTCGCCCGGTAGGCAGGCCGCAGTAGCTGCTCGCGGTATGACACGCTGGATCGAGTTCCCCGACCCGGAACTGCCCATCTTCGGCCTGCCCTGGTTCTCGGAGACGACCCCGCGCTTGCAACGTCTTCCCGACCGCCTGCGGGAGCGGGTCCGCCCGCCGGTCTGGAATCTGGCGCGATCCCCGGCCGGCGGGCGGCTGCGCTTCCGGACCGATTCGTCCGGGGTGGAGGTGCGCCTGCGCTACGAGCGGCTCGGCCACATGCACAATATGCACCGGATCGGCCAGATGGGCCTCGACCTCTATGCCGACGGCGCCTACTGGAAGTCGGTCTACCCGACGGAGGCCGGCGAGACGGAAGGCGTCTGGTTTACGGGCGCGCCGCACGGCACACTCCGCCAGATCGACGTCTATTTGCCCCTCTACCACCCCGTCGAGCTGCTGGCGGTCGGCGTCGCCGACGGGGCCACCATCGCGCCACCGGTACCCTTCGTAGTGGACCGCCCGGTCGTGTACTACGGCTCCTCCATCACCCAGGGCGGCTGCGCCAGCCGGTCCGGCATGAGCTACCAGGCGATCCTGGGTCGGCGCCTCAACCTGGACCATGTCAACCTCGGCTTCAGCGGCAACGGTAAGGGTGAGCCGGAACTGGCCGCCGCCGTTGCAGAACTGGACGCTGCCGCGTTCGTGCTCGATTTCGCCCAGAATTGCGACTCGGTGGCGGCGATGGCGGCGGTGTACCGGCCCTTCATCGACACCATCCGCGCCCGCCACCCGCGTACGCCGATCGTCTGCATCACCCCGATCTTCACTACGAGCGAACTCTGGTCGGACGCCTCGCGAGAACGTCTCGCCGGAATGCGCCAGGTCGTGCGCGACGCCGTTGGCGCCGTCCGACAACGGGGCGATGCGGCGATCACCCTGGTCGAAGGGCCGGCGTTGCTCGGCCGCGGCGAGCAGGACGGCCTGGTCGACGGCAGCCATCCCAACGATCTCGGCTTCCAACGGATGGCCGACCGCCTCGCGCCCACGATCGCCCGGGTGCTCGGTCTGCGCCCGACGTCGGTGGCAGAAGGCGGTTCCGATCAGGCCCGGCCATAGACGGGGATGATGGCGCCGCTCACGTCGGCCGCTTCCTCGGAGGCCAGGAAGAGGATGACGCGGGTCAGTGACTCCGGCGTCACCCAGCGTGTCCGCTCCTCATCCGTGGCATGCGCCAGCATGGCGGGCGTGGCGATCGCGCTGGGGGCGACGGCGTTGGCCGTGATCCGTTGCTCACGATACTCCTCGGCCAGGGCCAGGGTCAGCGTCTCCAGGCTTGCCTTCGCCACGGTGTAGGCGGCCGCGCCGGACCCTACCTGCCGCGCCGCCCGCGACGATACGTTGATGATGCGCCCGCCTCCCCCGGCGACCATCAGCGGAAGCGCCGCGCGGGCCGCGTGTAAGGCGGTCAGCAGGTTGGCGTCGAGCATCGCGCGCCACTCCTCGTCGGTACTCGCCCCGACGAGCGTTCCCCCGGCATAGGCGCCGGCCGTGTTCACCAGAATATCGAGCCGGCCAGCCCAGTCCCGCACGGACCGGGCCGCCTGTTCGGCGGCGCGGGCATCGACCAGGTCCACCGCCAGCGTCAGCAAGGCGGCGTCAGCGCCGGGGAGCGCCCGCAGCTCCGCCAGGCCGGCGTCGTGTCGCCCCAGGGCGGCGACACGAGCCCCCTCCGCCAGGAACGCCGTCACGACGGCTTTGCCGAGTCCGCCGTTGCCGCCCGTGACGACGGCAACACGCCCGCGAAAGCGCGATTCTCCCATCCGTCGGCCCTCCCTGCATCCCGGCGTGTTCGGCGTTCGCCGTGCCGCCTATCGTCGCGCCAACTCTTTGATCGCCGCCTCGCGCAGGCCGGTCATGTAGCCGGTGGCGAAGAGGCGGCCGAGCGTCTCGTAGCCGGGATGGTCGTTCGGATCGCCTTCCATCGAGGGCGCGTGATCGAGGCGCATGGGACCGTCGAACCCCACTTCCAGGTAGGTGCGCATCGCCGCCAGCATGTCCGTCTGCCCCTCGTCGTGGAACACTTCCTCGAACCGCTCCGGCGTGCCGCGCACATCGCGGAAATGGACGAAGTGGATGGCGTTGCGCTCGGCGAAATGGCGGATCACCCGTGGCATGTCCGTCGTCATCAGGGCGAAATTCCCCTGGCAGAGGGTGATCCCGTTGTACGGACTCGGCACGAGATCGAGAACGCGGTCGAAGTTCTCGATGCTGCGCATGATCCGTCCCACGCCGCGGATCGGTGAGAGCGGCGGGTCGTCCGGGTGCAGCGCCAGGTAGACTCGACTTTCTTCCGCCACCGGCACGACGCGTTCCAGGAAATAGTGGAGGTTCTCCCACAACGCCTCCTCGCTGACGACGCCGGCGGCGGTGAGCGGGGCGTCCTTGACGAGCGCGAGATCGAAACTGGAGACCAGGGCGCCACCGCGCCCTGGCGTCACCATGGAGGTGCGCAGCCAGCCGAACTGCGCCATCCAGTTCCAGCAGACGACCGGGATGCCGACCGCGCCCATGCTCTGGAGCATAGTGGCGAAATACTCGATCTCCGCCTCCCGTCCCGGCAGGCCCAGGCGAATCCGGTCCATCGGCGGCGACGACTCGATGACATCCACGGTCAGGCCGGCGTCCGCGAACCGCTGGCACATGTCCGCCATCGGCTGGACGGCCCAGGGGCGGTCGCCCGGTTTCACCTCAGCGATCTCTTCCGGCGTCCGATGCCGCGGCCCGCTCGCCGTCCACGGCAGCCCGGTCACGGCGTGCGTGACCGCCATCTGCTTGCTGAGCGTCCACATCCGATTCGGGTAGGGGGGCAGCATCTCCGCGAACGTGACCATAGAGTTCTCCTTCACGAGCGTCGCGGGGATACGGTAGCACGTAACAAACAGGACCGAGGGCTGCGACTGCGATAGGCGATCGACCAGGGCCCGCAGTCGCGGCCTACTGTCCAGCTACCGTCGCCGGCGCACCTGCTTCGGACCGCGACTGCTGGCGGCGGCGCGGTGGTTGAGGTAGACGCCCAGGAAGCCCAGGGGGATGCCGAGGAGTAGCGTCCAGATCACCAGTCCGGCTATAGAGAACAATATGGGGACGAGGGGGCTTTGTAGCAGCCAGAAGACGGCAGTGACGCAGAGCGCCACCATCGCCAGATCGCCGAGGACCAGCGCTGGGGTCACGCCGGTGGGGCGTGGGCGGAGCGGCAATCGGTTCACGTCAGTGTCTCTCTCCCAAATAGGCTTCAATCACGCCCCGGACCATCGGCGCCGCGACGGTCGCCCCCTCGCCGGCGTGCTCGGCCATCGCCACGACGGCGATCTCCGGTTGCTCGAAGGGGGCGTAGGCGGCGAACCAGGCGTGGGGATCGCCGGCCCCGGCCTGCGCGGTGCCGGTCTTCCCGGCGGCGGAGACGGCCAGCCCTTTGAAGGCGGCGTAGGCCGTGCCGTTGCTGGCGGTCACGGCGTCGTGCAGCCCCTGGCGGATTAACGGTACGGCATTCTGGCTGGCCGGCACCGTGCCGATCTGCTTCGGTGGGTTGGCGTCGACCACCTGGCCGTCCGCGCCCACCACTTTGTCGACGATGCGCGGCGCCCAAAGGGCGCCGCCGTTGGCCAGCGCCGAGTAGACGTTCAGCACCTGCAAGGGACTGGCGAGGAGGTAGCCCTGGCCGATGCTGAGGTTCACGGCGTCGCCGGGCAGCCAGCCCTCGCGGTAGGTCGACTGCTTCCAGGTCGGGCTCGGCACGGTGCCCGTCGCCTTCGGGGAGCCGAGGCCGACGATCTGGGGGAAGCTGCCCAGGCCGAAGGCCTTCGCCTCGTCCGGCAGCAGCGACGTGCTGTCGGTATCCTCCTGGTGGCCCATGGTGTAGAAGGCGACGTCGCACGATTGCGTCAGCGCCGAGACGATCCCGAGCCGGCCGTGCCCGGACAGCAGCCAGCAGTGCCAGGTGGTGTCGCCGAGGGTGTAGGAGCCGTTACAGGTGAACGTCGACTGGGCGGTGTAGCCGGCGTGATCCAACGCCGCCGCCATCGTGATCGGCTTGAACACCGAGCCGGTCGGGTAGAAGCCCTCGACCAGCCGGTTCAGGAAGGGCTTGAGGGGATCGTTGACCAGGGCGTTGAATTGCGCGGTGGAGATGCCGACCACGAACTGGTTGGGATCGAAGCCGGGGGCGCTCGCCAGCGCCAGCAGGGAGCCGTCGCTCACCCGCATCACGCCGATGCTGCCGGCATGCTTGCCCAGCAGGTCCTCGCAGCGCTGTTGCAGGGCCAGGTCGATGGTCAGGAAGATACTGCCGGCCTTTTTCGGTTCGCGCTGGGCGATGGTGGTGACCGGGTCGAACTTGGTCGTCGTGACCATCAGCTTGCCGCCCCACTGGCCGGCCAGGTAATTCTCGCCCCACTGTTCGATCCCGGTTCGCCCCAGCACGTCGCCCGGACGATAGCCCTTCCCGGTCAGCGTTTGCAGCTCGTCCTGCGTCACCTCGGAGATGTAGCCGATGGTCTGGGCGGCCAGCGTGCCGTGCGGATAGACGCGGGCCGGCTCGTCCACGACGTGGATCGCCGGGATGGCGGCCAGCTTGGCCCGGATCGCCGCCGCCGCGGCCAGCGAGAGCGTCTTGATCGCCACCCGCACGTTTGTTTCCGACTGGGCATACTTCTGCTTGATCACCGCCTGGGACATGCCGAGCAACGGGCTCAACTGGCTCAGCATCGCCGCCTCGTCCTTGATCTCGCCCGGCACGAGGTAGACGGTCGTCACCTGGCCGACCGTCGCCAGGGGATTGCCGGCGCGGTCGCGGATGTCGCCGCGCGGCGTGCCGATCGGGTACATATGGATCAGGTTATCGCCGATCAGCTCCTTGAAGATCAGCGAGGGCAACCACTGCACTTTCCACTCGCGCCCGTTGGGGTCCACGCCGAGCGTGATCGTGTTCTGCTCCTGAATCGTGCCCACCAGCACCGTCTCGAAGGTGACGGCGAACTGCTGGACGTTCGCATCCGGGCGCTGCCCCGGCGCCAGCGTGGCATCGACTTTCGTGATCGTGGCCTGCTCGGTAATGGCGGTGTAGCGCTGGACGAAGGCGTCCTTGCTGATCCGGCCCTGGGCGTCGGCGGAAATCAGGGGGTACATGTCGGCGTACCGCCCGTCGTTCCAGGCCGCCAGGAAGGCCGCGGCGACGGCGCCCGGCACATTGACCGGCGTGGCGACCGGCGCCGGCGTGCCGGAGGTGGTTGTCGTGGTGGCGACGCTCGCGCCGGCGCTGGCGGCCGTGGTGGCCGTCCCGGTCGTGGCGGCGCCGCGGCCGGTCAAGCGCCGGATCGACCCGGACAGGTTGCTGCACGCCGACAGCGAGACGGCGGCAGACCCGACCGGGATCGCCTGCAGGAGCAGGCGCCGCCGGCTGATCAGCGCACGCGGGCCGTCGTTCACACCTGCTCCTTCGCCCTTGCCGTCCTGGTTTTAGGGTACCAGCGTCGCCCTCGTCGTTGCAGATCATCCGGGAGACTGCTATGCTCCCGCTGCCGAATGGCGGAGGGAGAACCATGCGACCGGCCACCATGAGTCCTGACAGCACCGAGTTCGTGATCCTGAGCTTCGAGGGACCGGACCGTTACTCGCTGGCCGGTGGCCTGGGGACACGGGTGACCGAGCTGGCCCGGGCGCTGGCGGGCCAGGGCTATCGCACCCACCTCTTCTTCGTGGGCGATCCGAGCCTGGCCGGCGAGGAGGTGCTGGGGGATGGCCGGCTGATCTACCACCGCTGGTGTCAGTGGCTCAGCCGCATGTACCCCGGCGGCGTCTACGACGGCGAAGAGGACAAGCTGCGCGACTTCGGGCACAGCGTGCCCAGCTACATCACGCGGGAGATCGTCGGGCCGGCGGCGGCGGCGGGCAGGGTCGTCGCCGTGCTGGCGGAAGAGTGGCAGACGGCCGACGCCACCTCCACGCTCAGCGACTACCTCCACGCCGCCGGCCTGCGCCGGAACGCCGTGCTCTTCTGGAACGCCAACAACATCTTCGGCTTCGACCGCATCAACTGGGGGCGCCTCGGCTTCACGGCGACGCTGACGACGGTGAGCCGCTACATGAAGCACTACATGTGGCGCCTCGGCGTCAATCCGCTGGTGATCCCGAACGGCATCCCGGCGCGCCTGCTCGGGCCGGTCAACGCCGAGTTGGTGGCGCGACTCCGCAACCTCTATGCCGATTCCCTCCTGCTCTTCAAGATCGGCCGCTTCGACCCCGACAAGCGCTGGATGATGGCGGTGGAGGCGGCGGCGCGCCTGAAGGAGCGCGGCCAGCGCCTGGCCTTCCCGCTGCGGGGCGGCATCGAGCCGCACGGCAGCGACGTGCTCGGCTACGCCCATTGGCGCGGGCTGCGCGTGGTGGACGTCACCTCGCCCGATCGGACGCCGGAGGGCGGCCTGGCGGCCCTGGCGGCGGTCGTCGGCAAGGGCGATATCTATAACCTCCGGTTCTTCGTGCCGGAAGAGATGGCCCGGGCCCTCTTCGCCGCCGCCCACGGTGTGCTGGCCAACAGCGGCCACGAGCCGTTCGGCCTGGTCGGTCTGGAGGCGATGGCGGCCGGCGGCCTCGTCTTCACCGGCGCGTCCGGGGAGGATTATGCCGCCTCCATGTCGAACTGCGTCGTCGTCGAAACGGACGATCCGGAGGAGATTTGCGCCAATGTCCTCTACCTGCGCGACCATCCGGCCTTGATCGACCGGATGCGCATCGCCGCGCGGGAGACGGCGGCGCGCTTCACCTGGGAGGAAGTCATCGCCAACCTGGTCAGCAAGCTGGAATTTGTCGGGCAGACCTCCGGCGTGCTCGCCGTTGGCGGCTGAGCGCGGCGGCGAGAGGAGCGGGCGATGGGCTGGCTTGGGCGGCTGTTCGGCCGGCGGGGCTCAGGCGCGGACCGTGGCGCCGCCCCCGACGGCGGCGTCTACGTGTACCTCCGCTGCAACGGTATCGCCCGGCGACCCTGCGGCGAGCCGCTGCGGGTGCGCATCGACCCCCAGAACGATCTGCTGGAAGAGTACGAAGGCGACGAGGAGCGGATCACCGGCTACACCGTCCACAAGGACGTGCTCGGCACCTGGTGCCAGAACATGATGCAGCTCACCATCCACTACGACGCCGACCGGCGGGAAATCGGTCGCCAGGCGGAAGGAGCGACGCTAATCGACGCCGCGGAGTACGAGCGACTGCGGCAGGAGACGCGGGCCGAAGGAATCGAAGGCTGAGAAAGGCGGTGACATGGCGCTCATCGAGCGATTCGCCCGTGGCGTCGTCGAGACGCTGGGCAAAGACGATTTCCGGCGGATTATGAACGAGACGCTGGATCATATGCTGCGCACCATGACCCGGCGGGAACGCATGCAGTTCTGCGAGGACCTGGTCGACCACAGCGTGGCGCGCATGTTGCAGGGCTTGACGAGCGAGGAGAAGGAACGCCTTTTCGCTTCCTTGCTACCGCGCATCCTCCAGCACTTCCCGACCGGCACCGCCGCCCTGGAGGCGGCTCGCGGTGAAGGGGGGGACGCGTCGGCCGGCGCTTAGCTCGCGCCGTCCCGGCTCTGCAAGTCGCGCTGCGCCTCTTTAAAGCCCCGGTCGAAGCGGGCGTCGACCAGTGCCGTCGTCGTGCCACGGAGGAACTCGTCCACGCTGGCGCGCGTTTCCAGATCCAGCAGGGCGTCCATGACCTTGTCCGCAAGGGAGCGCGACACCTCGTTGCTGAAGCTGTCGCGGATGCTGTTGAGCACCCGATAGCACTGGCGTTTCGTCAACGGCAGCACCGCGGTCTTGCTGTGCCGGTCGTCCGGCTCGTCCCGAAGCGCGACGCGAAGCAGGTTGCGGATGCGCAGCGAGAACTCGTCGTTCGGCTCCAGCAGGATTCGGTCGAAGAGAATCCGCGACTCCAGCTTGGTAATAGCAACCTCTGCCGTGATATCCCCGTTCACAATGATCCCCTGCTCCTCGCGCGTATGCCCCGTCGTCCCATGGCGGGGGTGTGTAACCGGCGCGTTACTGCCACCCTGGATGTGCAGTGTACGCCGTTCGTTTGCGTGTACCGACAGCCCTAAGAGAAAGGTACTATCGTTAAGGTAGCATGTCTCCCATCGTGACCGGGCAGAGGAGGAGATCCGTGGAACGCCTATTCAATCGAATTGGAACGGTACCACCCTCGCGCGACGGCGGCGCTGCCTATCGGGCCGAGCTGTTCGCGCGGTTCCCCTTCACGCCGGAGGCCCAACGCTGGTTGGCGGGCGAGATCGCCCTGGAAATCCACGACGTGCACGCCACCGGCGGCGGGGGCTACTGGCATCCCGACCGCCGGCGGGTCGAGCTGTTCACGGGCCAGTATGAGGCGGCGATCCACGAATATGCCCACGCATGGTGGCACGACCGGCGCCTGGAGAACGACGCCGCGGTACGCCTGATGGTCGCCGTCGTCCACCTGAGCGAGGAGACCGACCCGGTGTTCGCGCCGACGGCGGCGCTGGCGCACCACTACGTCTACGGCATTCGCGAGCAGGCGGACCCGAACAGTCCGACCGGCTACTGGCGCGGCATGCTCGCCGATGGCAACGATTGGGAGATGTACGCCGGCCTGGCCTCCGGCTGCATGGCCGACATCCGGCTGTTGCCGCCCTACGTCCGCCCCTTTTATGCCGACCTCTTCCTGCTGCTGCCACCCGAGGCGCCGGCGCCGCTGGCGGGGGCGCCGCACCGTTGAGATGAGATAGGGCTGCCGCGGGTATACTTGTTGCAGATACGCGTGAGTGACGTGCCCCCCGGAGCCACGGCAGGACGTGGCAGTGCCGCGTCGGGGCCTGGCCCGTCCGGCGGCAGCGTGCCTCGCTGCACCAGAGGAAAGGGCCAAACCTATGTTGTCTGTACACCAAGTCACCGCCGCGATCGCCGGGCGGGTCCTCTTTTCCGGCGTCGATCTCAACGTGCTCGCCAAGGATCGGATCGGGCTGGTCGGCCCCAACGGCGCCGGCAAGACGACGCTGCTCGACATCCTGGCTGGCCGGCGTGCGCCGGAGGCCGGCAGCGTCGACCGGCGCAGCAACGTGCGCATCGGCATGCTGGCCCAGGAAGCGCCCTGCCAGATCGACCGGACGATCATCGACGAAGCGACGAGCGGCGTCGGGCCGCTGGCGGACGTGCGCCACGAACTGGCCGCCGTGACCGAACAGTTGGCGACGCTACCGGCCGGCGACCCCGGCCTAGAGGCGCTGATCCAGCGCCGGGATGAGCTGAACAACGAGTACGAACGCCTCGGCGGGGAACGGACGGAAGCGGAGGCGAAGCGCATCCTGGCCGGCCTCGGCTTCGCGGAGTCCGATTTCCTGCGCCGCTCCCAGGAACTCTCCGGCGGTTGGCGCGTGCGGCTGGCGTTGGCGCGGCTGCTGGTCATGGCGCCGGACATCCTCCTGCTGGACGAACCGACGAACCACCTCGACCTCAGCGCCGTCGCCTGGTTGGAGGGCGAGCTCGCCGCCTATCGGGGCGGCCTCGTGGTGGTCTCCCACGACCGTTCCTTCCTGGACGCCGTCGTCAACGAGATCGTGGAGGTGGAAGGCGGCCGCGTGACCGTCTACACCGGCAACTACTCCGCCTACGTGAAGGAGCGCGAGCGCCGGCGCAAGTCGGCGGAGACGTCCGCCAAGCGCCGGGAAGTGGAGCTGGCCAAGCAACGCCAGTTCATCCAGCGTTTCGGCGCCCAAGCCGCCTGGGCCAGCCAGGTCAAGAGCCGCGAGAAGATGCTGGCGAAGTTGGAGAAAGAGGCCGCCGACGAGGCGGCCGCGGCGCCCGTGCGCCGGAAGCCCGTCACCTTCCGCTTCCCGCCCGCCACCCATTCCGGACGGGTGGTGATGGACGTGAAGGACATCACCAAGCAGTATGACGGCCAGTTGATCATCGCGCCGTTGTCGTTCCTGATCGAGCGTGGCGAGCGGATCTCGATGGTCGGGCCCAATGGCAGCGGCAAGTCGACGATCCTGCGGCTGCTGGCCGGTATCGAGCAGCCGGATAGCGGCTCCATCGGCCTCGGCATGCAGGTGAAGGTCGCCTATTTCGCCCAGCATCAGGCCGACGTGCTGGACCCCAACCGGACCGTCCTGGAGGAGGCCGCCGCCGACGCCCCGGCCAACACCGCCAACGAGCGGGTGCGCGAAGCGCTCGGGCGCATGCTGTTCAAGAACGACATGATGACGACGCAGGTCGGTCGCCTCTCCGGCGGGGAGCGCGCTCGCCTGGCCCTGGCCAAGCTGCTGCTGATCCCCGCCAACCTGCTGCTGCTGGATGAGCCGACCAACCACCTGGATATCCCGTCCAAGGAGGCGCTGGAAGGGGCCCTCTCCGGCTTCGAGGGGGCGATCGTCGTGGCGAGCCACGACCGGTATTTCCTGGAGCGGCTGGAGACCAACAAGCTGCTGGTGACGGAAGCGCCGGGCGTGCCGGCGGTGGTCCGCCTCGGCACCTACGACGACTGGCTGGACATGCAGGCCCGGGCGGAAGCGGTCGAGCGCCAGATCGACCAGGAAGCGCACGCCCGGCAGGAGGCGGAAACGGCGCACCAGCAAGAGCTGGAGCACGACATCGCCCGCCTGGAAGCCCGCCGCGAGAACATCTCCCGCCAGCTCGCCGACCCCGCCGCCTTCAAGGAGGACGGCGCCTGGGGCGACCTGTTGGAGGAGTACCAGACGGTCGACGCCCGCATCTCCGGCCTCCTGGCCCGCCGCGACGCGGAGACGGCGGCCGCTTCCGCCCAGCGTGCGCCGGCCCCCAAGGAGGCGGAGCTGGTCGGGGCGCGGACCTGATCGCCGGAAGCGACAACAGCACATGATCGAGACGGCCCCCGCCCCGGCGTCCGTCGCCGGGCCGGCCCTGCCACCCTGGGCGGCCCGGCTGCGGCCGCCGCTGATCTTCCTGGCGCCGATGGACGGCGTGACCGACTGGCCCTTCCGGGAGCTCTGCTTCCGCCTGGGCGCCGAGGTGACGGTGTCCGAGTTCGCGCCGGCCGCTGGCCTGATGGCGGCGCCGAAGAAGCTGATGCGGAGCATCGGTGCCCGCCACGGCGACCGGCCTTTCCTGATCCAGCTCTACGGCAAGCACCCCAAGGACTTCGCCGGCGCCGCCCGCATGATCTACGACCACCTGCCCTGCGTCGGCATCGACGTCAATATGGGCTGTCCGGCCGACCAGGTGGTCTCCCACAGCCACGGCAGCGCCCTCATGCGGGAGCCGCAGTTGGGCGCCGAAATTGTGGCGGCGCTGGTCGCCGCCACGCCGCTGCCGGTGAGCGTCAAGATGCGGGCGGGCTGGAACAGCGACAGCATCAACGCGCCGGAGGTCGCCCAGACGATGGAAGCGGCCGGCGCCTGCATGCTGACGATCCACGGTCGCACCCGCGAACAGCGCTTCACCGGCCTCGCTAGCCTGGAGGCGATCGCCGCTACGCGGGCGGCGGTGTCCATCCCGGTGATCGGCAACGGGGACATCCGCGACGTCGCGAGCGCGCAGCGCATGCTCGCCGAGACCGGCGTGGCCGGCGTGATGGTCGCCCGTGGCGCCGAAGGCAACCCCTGGATCTTCGCCGACCTTCGTCAGGCGCTGAAGGGCGAGCGGCCGCCCGACGCCGACCGCTGGTCGCTCTCGGCGGTGGTCTGGGAACAGGTGCGACTGGCCGTGGAAGACCGGGGCGACGACCGCCAGACCTTCCTGCCGCTGCGCAAGCACCTGATCTGGTACGCCCGCGGCATCCCCGGCAAGGACAGCCTGCGCAAGCGTGCCCAGCAAATATCGTCGATCGACGACGTCGACGCCTGGCTCATGGATGTGGAGGCGGCCATGGCCGCCGCCGGAATGCACGGCCGGCCCCTGACGCCGGAGGCGCCGCCGTCAAAAGTAGTTGCTGGTGATGCCGCCGTCGATCACCAGCACGGCGCCGTTCGTCCAGTCTGACTCGTCGGACGCTAAATACAACGCGCAGTTCACGACGTCCTCCGGGCGCCCGAACCGTCCGCTCGGCTGCCGGCTCAGGCGAACGTCGCGCGCCGCCTCGTCCTTGAGGAGCCATTCGGTCATCATGGGCGTCTCGATCGGCCCCGGGCAGATTGCGTTGCTCCGGATGCCCTGGGGTCGAAACTGGATCGCCAGCGACTTTGTCAGGGCGATCACCGCGCCCTTGGAAGCGGTATAGGCGTCCTGCGGCACGCTACAGCCGACCAGCGCCACGAATGACGCGACGTTGATGATCGATCCCCGCCCTTGCCGCTGCATCTGCGGAATGGCGTATTTGCAGCAGAGGAAGATCCCCCGCACGTTCACCGCCATCACCCGATCCCACACGGCGACCGCGGTGTCGATCACGGAATGGTCTTCCGCCGGCATGATGCCGGCGTTGTTGTAGAGCACGTCGAGCTTGCCGTAGCGGTCGACGGCCGCCGCCATTGCCGTTCGGACGCTCTGTTCGTCGGCCACGTCGCAGGGAAAGAACGTCGCTTCACCGCCGCCGGCGCGAACCTCCGCCACCGTGCGGGCGCCGGCATCCGGCACGACGTCGAGCGCCGCCACCCTTGCTCCTTCCCGCGCGAAGACGCCGCACGCCACCCTGCCCATGCCGCTGCCGGCGCCCGTGATCACGCACACCTTATCCTGTAGCCGCATCGCACCCCCCTCATAGCCGGGTTCTCAGCCGCGTCTCAGCCGCGCTCCAGGTACCGCTCGCGCTCCCAGGTGGTGACGGCCTGGTCGAAGGATGCCTGTTCCACCCTGGCGGCATTGAGATAGTGGGCGGCGACATCGTCGCCGAAGGCGGCGCGGACCAGCGCACTCTGTTCCCACGCCGCTATCGCTTCGTACAGCGCACGGGGCATCCGGGCGACGCCGGTCGCCGCATAGGCGTCGCCGCGATACTCGGCCGGCGGCTCCAACTCCTGCTCGATCCCGGCCAGGCCGGCGGCGATGACGGCCGCGTAGGCGAGATAGGGATTGGCGTCGGCGCCGGGGAAGCGGCTTTCGATGCGTAGCGAGCTTCCCGTCCCCACCACGCGGAAGCCGCAGGTGCGGTTGTCGCGTCCCCAGACCAGATTGACGGGCGCCCAACTGCCGGCGGCGTAGCGCTTGTAGGAATTGACGTTGGGCGCGACGAATAGGGCGAGATCGCGGGTGTAGGCGACGAGGCCGCCGAGAAAGCGCCGCATCGTCCGGGACATGGCCTCATCGGAGCCGGCCGAGGCCGCAAAGAGGCTCTGTTCGCCCGTCCGGTCCCACAGGCTGACATGGATATGGCTGCTGGACCCGGTCCAGGTGTGGTCGGGCTTGGCCATGAAGGTGATCGCCTGGTCGTGCTGGTGGGCGATCACCTTCGCGCCGTGCTTGAAGAGCACGTGGCGGTCGGCTGCTTCCAGGGCGTCGGTATGGCGCAGGTTCATTTCGTGCTGGCCGGGGGCTGCTTCGCCCTTGGAACAGTCGACGGGGATGCCGGCCAGCGTCATCTGATTGCGCAGTTGGCGGTGTAGCGCTTCCGTCTTCGCCGACTGGAAGAGGTGATAGTCCTCGTTGTACCAACCGGATGGCTTCAAGTTGACATAGTTGCCGACATGCGCCTGCTCGTAGCTGTCCTGCAGCAGGTAATACTCCAGTTCCGCCGCCATCTGCACCCGGAGGCCCAGGGCGTCCGCCCGCGCCACCTGGCGCCGCAGGATCGCCCGCGGCGAAACGGACACCGGCGCCTGCGCGGCCTCGTCGACGATGTCCGACAGCACCAGCGCGGTCTTCTCCAGCCATGGGACCAGGCGCAGTGAGGACCAATCCGGCCGGGCCAGCCAGTCGCCGTAGCCGCTCTCCCAGCCGATGCCGGGGAAACCGGCCGGCGTGCTCATCTCCATGTCCGTAGCGAGGAGATAGGTGCAGAAATGGCTGCCATGCTCCTGACCGTGCTCTACGAAGAAGTCGGCGCGAAACCGTTTCCCGAGCAGGCGACCCTGCATGTCGCAGAAGGCGTTGACGACCGTGTCCACCTCACCGGCGGCCACCAATTGCCGGAGGTGCTCCACCGTCAGGATGCCGGGCGGCCGGTCCGTCACCGGTCGGTTCGCCTTATCGCCACCACTTCACCGGCTGCTAGCGACTTTGCGGCCCGACCGGCGGGAACATGTCGCCTTCCAGGCGCTGGCCGTCGACGGGTTGCAGCGGGTCGGTGACCGGGTGGCGCTTGGCGACGTAGGTCGTCCCGGCGTCCATGAAGATCACGAC
>JAICXR010000444.1 GCA_025980355.1 Chloroflexota bacterium
GTCCGCTCCTGACGCACTGCACTGCCGCGAGCTCGGCGGCGATAGTAGCATTTCCATTCCTCTGCGGAGGCCGGACGCCACCAGGGCCGCGACAACGGTGCCTTCGGGCTTTTATAACGGCAGCCCGGCTTCCAAATGGGCCAGTCCGTCTTCCATCAGGGCGTAGAGGTCCGCTGCCGGATCGTCGGTCGCGGCAATCATCGCGGCAAACATCACGCCGATGAGCGCACCGGAGAGGGTGAGCACGGCGTAATCGCCTGCCGGACGTCCCACCCGTGCGGCGACCAGGTTGGCGATCTGCTGGATCGTCCTGATGAACTCATCCAGCAGGGTCGCCCGCAACTCCGGCACGGTGCGGACCAATGCTAGGCGCTCCTGCTGCTGGGCGGCCTCGTTGGCGGGCAGGTCGGCGAAAACTGCCCGGACTGCGCACCGCAGGGCTTGAATCGGCGGCACATCCGGCGGCTGGGCCTCGAACGCCGCGACGAGCATCGGGTCATACAAGTCCTGCAGGACCAGGGCCTCTTTGGTCGGGAAGTAGCGGAAGACGGTGCTGGGGGAGACCTCCGCCGCCTCCGCCACCTGCTCAACGGTCGTCGCCGCGTAGCCCTGCTCGCGGAACAGCCGCAGGGCGTGTTTCTGGATGGCGGCGAAGGTCTTGGCCTTCTTGCGTTCGCGCAACCCGACCGGCGGTCGGTTACCCCGGGACGATGACTTCATGCCCCGATTCTACACGGCCGGCGCCCGTCGCCCCGACCGCGCCGGCTCGCTGCGGCAGGAAGGCGAGCGCGAGGACCAGTCCCGCCAGCGCGAAGCCGGCAGCGACCACCAGCGAGGCGTCCATGCCGGCCACGAAGGCCTGGCGTACCGCGTCCAGCAACGTCGCCGACCCGAGCCGGTGGGCGGCCGCGACGCCGGCGAAGACGCTCTGGCGGGCCGCACCGGCGGCGCCCGCCGGCAGGCCCGTCATGCCGAGCCGGCCCTGGTAGGTGGAGTTGAGGACGGAACCCAGGATCGCCGTCCCGACGGGTCCGCCGAGCTTGTTGACCGCTTGCAACACCGCCGACCCGACACCGCTGCGCTCGGTCGATAGTTCGACCAGCGCCCCGGAGGAGGCCGTCGCCAGGGCCAGGCCCATCCCGGCGCCGCAGAGACCCATCCAGGCCGCCGCGAAGCCGTGGCCGGAGGCCGCGGTCGAGGTCGACCCGACGCCCATCCCGGCGGCGAGCAGCAGGAAGCCGAGCGCCACCGTCGCCTTCGCGCCGGTCCGGGCGGCGAGCCGATCGGCGAACCCCGCCCCGACCACGAGCCCGCCGATCAGCGGCAGCAGCAGCAGGCCGGCGATCTGCGCATCGGCGCCGTCGATCGCCTGGAAGAACTGCGGCATGGTGAACAGCACCCCGAACATGGCGAGCACCCCGACCGCGGCGAGGATCGTGCCCCAGGTGAAGCTGCGCGAGCGGAAAAGGGAGAGATCGACGAGAGGCTGACCGCCCGGCCGCCGGCTCAGCCGGCGCTCCCAGAGGCCGAATGCCAGGAGCACCAGGATGCCGAGGACCAGCGGGACGAGCGCCCCGGCGCTACCCCACCCTTGCTGGCCGGCCTCGATCAGGCCATGGGTGACGGCAGCCAGGCCGGCGCTGGAACTCAGGATTCCGACCGGGTCGAGACCTGGGCGGGAGGCGCTGCGCGACTCCGGGACGAGGGCGGCCACCGCGACGAGCGTCACCACCACCACCGGCACATTGATAAGAAACACCCAGCCCCACCAGTAGTGGCTGAGCAGCCAGCCGCCGAGAAGCGGTCCGATCGGCAAGGCGAGGAAGTTGGCCATCGACCAGATCCCAACCGCCCGGGGCCGTTCCTCCTCCGTGAAGAGCACGGTCACCCCGGAGAGGCACATGGTGATCAGGCCGGCACCCGCCAGCCCGAGGACGGAACGTGCGATGATGAAGGCGACAGGGTTGGGCGCGTAGGCGCAGGCGATCGACCCCGCCCCGAACAGCACGAGCGCCGCCAGCATCACCCGCTTGCGTCCGTAGCGGTCGCCCAGTAATCCGGCCGGGAGCATCGCCGCCGCCAGTACCAGCGCGTAGCCGGCGATGAACCACTGCAGTTCCGACTCGGACGCGTGCAGGGCGCCGGCCAGCGTCGGCAACGCGAGGCTAAGCACCGTCGCGTCAAGGCCGGCCCCTAATACCGCAAGGCTCATCGCCCCAAGCGCCCACCACCTGCGCGTCCCAGCTACGTCCATGACTGATCCCCTTTTGGTCGTTCCGTTATCTGACAGTGTAACGCAAATGAATGTAACATTCAACATTCACGGCGTCTGTAGCCGGTGCGGTATGCTCAGTCCCGTGGAGCGCGGGTGCTGCAACCGGTGAAGCCCCCGGGCCAGGGTCGGTGTCTCCGGAGTCGGTATGCTCGGAGGTGTTCTCCCGATGGCACAGGATCTCCCGATTCTCCCCTTCGCCTCGCGCCACGCCTGGGAGCAGTGGCTGGCCGAGCAGCACGCCACGTCGCGCGGCTTATGGCTCAAGATTGCCAAGAAGGATTCGGGCATCGCCACCGTCACCTACGCCGAGGCCCTGGAGGTGGCGCTCTGCTATGGCTGGATCGACGGCCAGAAGGGCGCCTTCGATCAGGACTACTTCCTGCAGCGATTTACCCCGCGTCTGGCGAAAAGCAAATGGTCGAAGATTAACTGTGCGAAGGTAGAGGCACTGATCGCCCAGGGCGCGATGCAACCGGCCGGCCTACGCGAAGTGGAGCGCGCCAAAGCGGACGGCCGATGGGCCGCCGCCTACGATGCGCCGAGCCGCGCCGCGGTCCCAGACGACCTCCAACAGGAATTGGACCAGCACCCCGCCGCCAAGGCGTTCTTTGAAACGCTCGACCGTCTGAACCGCTACGCGATCCTGTACCGCATTCAGGACGCCAGGAAGCCCGAGACGCGTGCCCGCCGCATCGCAACTTTCGTCGCGATGCTGAGCGAGCAGAAGAAGGTCTATCCCTGAGCGGCCAGCTACGGCTTGGGCTCGTTCAGGATGTTCTGACAGGCGGTTTGCGTGTGCGCGTACATCTGGTCCCA
>JAICXR010000004.1 GCA_025980355.1 Chloroflexota bacterium
GGCAACCACCTGCTAAGCCTGCCGACGCAGGCTGGGCCCCAACCCGCGACGGCGGGTTTCGCAAGTGTTGCCCGCGACTTCAGTCGCCGGGCAACGAATTTGGTACATGCACCACTCAGTCGGCGCTGAGTATACCGGGCAGGGCCGCCACGCGCGGCCCCAACACGTGCCGTCTAATCGCCTGGGCCACGCCGTCCTCCGCGTTGGAGGCTGTCACCTCATCGGCGACGACCTGCACTTCGGGGCGGGCGTTGCCCATCGCCACGCCGATACCGGCCGCCGCCAGCAGTTCCAGGTCGTTGAGGTTATCGCCGATCGCCATCGTCTGCGCCATCGGGACGTCGAAGCGCCGCGCCAGCTCGTGCAGCGCCTCCGCCTTGGAGCACTGGGCGTCCAGGACCTCCAGGAAGCCGGCCCCGCTGCTATATGTCGTCGTGATGACGCGGAAGCCGGGATGGACCAGGCCGGGGGCCAGCGCGGCCAGGCGAGCGGCGTCGTCGACCGCGGAGACCTCCAACGGCGGTTTCGTCGGCAACAACTCTTGCAGGGTGGAGCAACGCCGATAATCGCCATTACGCGCGAAGTAGGGCCCGTTGATCGGCCCGTCCCGCTCCACGGGTCCGGTGTAGACGCCCTCGCCGAGAAAGGCGTTCTCGTAGACGATGGGCTGCTCACCGGCCTGCCAGAGGTACTCGACCGCCAGCGCCGCGCCGGCGCACGCCAGATGGCGGTGGTACAGCACCTCGCCGGTGAGCGAGTCCTTGATCAGCGCGCCGTTTTGGACAAGAATAGGCAATTCCAGGCCGAGGGCGTCGGCGATCGGCCTGGCGGTGCGGAAGCGCCGGCCGGTGGCCAGCGTCACGATGCAGCCGGCGGCGACGGCGGCGCGGACGGCGGCGACCGTCGGTTCGGTGAGTAGGCCGGAAGGGTCGAGGAGCGTTCCGTCGATATCGAGGACCAGAAGACGTATCTGCATCGGCGGATTGTAGCCGATGCGCAGAAAGGATCGGTCAATGCGTATCATTGCTTTCGGCGCCCACCCCGACGACTGCGATAGCAAGGTCGGCGGGACGGCCGCGCTGTGGGTCCGGCAGGGACACGTCGTGAAGTTCGTCTCCGTGACGAACGGCGACGCGGGGCACCACGAGATCGGCGGCGTGGAGCTGGCGCGCCGTCGCCGGGCGGAGGCGGCGGCCGCCGGCAAGGTCATCGGCGTCACCTATCAAGTGCTGGACATCCACGACGGCGAACTGGAGCCCTCGCTGCCCAACCGGCGGCGCATCATCGAGATCATCCGCGAGTTCCAGCCCGATCTGGTGCTGTCACCGCGCCCCAACGACTACCATCCGGACCATCGCTACACCGCCGTGCTGGTGCAGGACGCCGCCTACATGGTGACGGTGCCGAACATCGCCGCCCATACGCCGCATCTGCGCGACAACCCCTGCATCTGCTATGTGAGCGACCACTTCCAGCGGCCGTACCCGTTTACCCCCGACGTCGTGGTCGGCATCGACGACGTCATATCCCTGAAATTCGACATGATGCATTGCCACGTCTCCCAATACTACGAATGGCTGCCCTACAACGGGCGGAACGAGCAGAACGTCCCGGCGGACGACGCCGAGCGGCGGCGCTGGCTGGAGTCCCGGCGTGCCGGCGGCGGCAAGGACATCGCCAACCGCTTCCGGGAGAAGCTGATCGAACGCTACGGACCCGTGCGCGGCGCGGCGATCCAGTACGCCGAGGCCTTCGAGGCCTGCGAGTACGGCGCGCGCCTCTCCCCGGAACGCCTGCAAGCGCTCTTCCCGGCGATCGAGACGGCCAACGCCACCGGCTGACAAATTTTTCATCACCGGCCACAGCCCTTGCCAAACCGCCGGTCTTGATATATGATTGACCCGGATTTGATACTTCCTTGTGGTTTTCTCTACCTTGCCGGCGACGCACCAGCCCACCCGGTGAGGTGAGGGGGTCGGAATGACTGCCCGCGCGCCGCCGCCTAGTCCCCGACTGCTCGGTTGGCAGCGGGTGTACGGCCCCGTCTGTCGTGCCCATACGATCGGAAGGTAGTTTGTCGCCGTCTGGTGGGAGACGGCGGCTCTTCGGAAAGGGATATTCAGTTGACGCTTTCGCATCAGGCGCAGGGCGGCGCGATCCTGGAGGGGGTAGGGCTTTCCCGGCGACACTTTCTGACGCTGGCGAGTGCGACGGCCGCACTCGGCGCGCTCGGCGTGGGTACTACCGGCATTGCCAGTGCGGACGCCGCCTCGGGAACCGGTACCTTCACCGGCTCGCTCGCCCCGAATAGTGGGGGCAACTTTGCCAAATACATCATCGCCAACCCGTCCGGCGGCAAAGTGACCATCAATTTGGTCTACTCGCCCTGGATTGCCGGCGAAGCCCATCGGGTCGGCATTTCCGTCTGGCAAGGCGGCAAGAAGATCTACCATGGCAGTGGCCAGGCGACCGGACTGCATGACCATCTGGACAGCAATTCGGTGACCACGACGGTGACGCCAAAGGCGGGTCAAAAGCTGCTGATCCAGGTGTTCAACTACAGCCCGAACACGGTGAACTACACGCTGGATATCGCCGGCGGCACGGTTGCCGCCTCGACGTTCAAGCGCCCAGAGGAGCCGGCGCCGGTCCCCTTGAACGGGTCGGCCACCGGTACGTTAGACGGCGTCGGCGGGATCACCACGATGAACTATTCGATCGCCGCGCCGACGGGCGACAAGATCACCGTCAGCATGGCCTACAGCCCGTTCGACGCCGCCGAAGCGCACCGCGTCGGCTTCGCCGTCTGGCAGAACGGCAAGCGCATCTTAAGGGAGACCGGCCACGCGACCGGCTACAAGGACCACACCAACAGCAACAACCCCACGGGCAGTGTGACGCCCAAGGCGAACGAACCGCTCCTGATCAAGGTGTTCAACCTGAACACGCTCTCGCCGGTGAGCTATACGCTGACGGTGAACTAGCAGGGAGGCGGGGGCCGCACCTTCATTCACGGTCCCCACCCCCACGCCCCGATCGCCACCTACGGCGACAACGTTCGTGTGCCGTTGCTCATCCGCATCGCGACCAGGACCATACGACGAGTGACGCCCGCAGGCGTCATACTCGCTCCGGATCTCGCGTCGCAGAAACGTGCATCGGAGCAACGGGATATGTGCGGCATTTACGGGTATGTCGGAGCGCGCGGCGACGCCTCGGCCCTGGTGGTGGCCGGCTTGCGCCGTTTGGAATACCGAGGCTACGACTCCTGGGGCGTCGCGGCCGTGCAAGCGGGTCAGGTCGGACTGGCCCGTCGCACCGGGCGCGTCGACCCGACGGGCGTGCCGCTCCCCGCCGGCCAAGCGGCGCTGGGCCACACGCGCTGGGCGACGCACGGCGGCGTCACGGAAGCCAACGCCCACCCCCACCTCGATTGTAGCGGGCGGTTGGCGCTGGTCCACAACGGGATCGTGGAGAATGCCGCCGAGCTGCGCGACCGTCTGAAAGCACGCGGGCACCGCCTCAGCTCGGAGACGGACACCGAAGCCGTGGTTCATCTGATCGAAGAGGAGCTGCGGACGGCGCCGAGCCTGCACCACGCCGTGCTGGCGGCCTTCCGCCAGTTGCACGGCGTCAACGGTATCGCCGTGCTGGACGCGATCGACGGCGTCCTGGTCGCCGCCACCAGCGGCTCGCCGCTCGTCGTCGCGATGGGCGAGGGCGAAGCCCATCTCGCCTCCGATCCCGCCGCGCTGCAGGGCGTGACCGACCGGGTAGTGTTGCTGGACGACGGCCATCTGGCGGTGATCGAACCGGGGCGCCTCCGCGTCATGAATATGGCGCTGGGCGCCTGGGTGACGCCGCGCACGCTGCCGGCCGAGGCCATGACGGCGGAGGCGGCGCTGGCGGCAGGGGAACACTGGATGTGGCGGGAGATCGGCGAGCAGCCGCGCCTCCTCCGGCTGCTGGCCGGCGACGCCGTGCCCGACGTCGTCGCGCTGGCCGAAGCGATTCGCGTCGCGACCTCCGTGACCTGGGTCGGCTGCGGCACGGCCTACCACGCGGCGCTCTACGGCCGTTATGTGCTGGCCCAGGCGGGCGAACGTTCGCACGCCGTGCCGGGCTCGGAATTCTCGTATCTGGCCGACGCCGTCGGCGCCGGCGGCCTCCTGTTGGCGCTGTCGCAGAGCGGCGAGACGATCGACATCCTGGACGCGCTGAACGTCGCCCACGCGCGTGGCGCCCACGTCACGGCGCTCGTCAACGCCGGTTGGTCGACGTTGGCCCGTCTGGCCGACGGCTGTGTCCGCCTGCGGGCCGGCCCGGAGCGCTGCGTCCTGGCGACCAAGTCCTTCCTCGCCAAGCTCGCCGTGATCACGCTCCTGGAAGCGGCGGTACGGGGTGACGTCACGATCGGGCAGGCGGCCTTGCGCGACGCCGCCGCCGCCATCGACACGATCCTGACGCCGGCCTATCAGCGTGGCGTGACCGACCTGGCCCGGCGCATCGCCTCCAGCGAGCACATGTTCTGCCTCGGCCGCGGCCGCAGTACCGCCATCGCCCTGGAAGCGGCCTTGAAGATCAAGGAGGGGAGTTACGTCCATGCCGAGGGCTTCTCGTCCGGCGAACTGAAGCACGGCGTCATCGCCTTGATCGAACCGGGCACGCCGTGCCTCTTGCTGGCGCCGCCGGACGAGACGCAGCCGGCGATCGTCGCCGCGGCGATGGAGGTCCAGGCGCGGGGGGCGTTGACCATCGCCCTGGCGCCGGAACCCTTGTCCGGCTGCTCCGAGACGCTGCCCGTCCCGGCCTGCGGCACCGGCTGGTGGCTCGCCGCCTCGGTGGTCGCCCAGGCCCTCGCCTTCCACCTGAGCCTCCTCCGCGGCCACAACCCGGATCGGCCGCGCAACCTGGTGAAGAGCGTGACGGTGCGCTAAGGTTGACGCTCCTGCCCGCTGCCGGTAGAGTTGGGACAACAGGGTAAAGCCACATGGGCGGGGAAGACGAACCGCGGAGCAGCGCATGGTCCAATCAGTCTTGCCGTCGTCAGCCAACGAAGAGCAGCGCCCCCACCCGCTGGCCGATATGGCGGTCATCGGCTTCCCGATAGACGAGCACCGCCCCAGCGGGTGCCGGACCCGGCGCTTCCTGTTCTGGAAACTGCCCGAGGACATCTGTGTCGTCTTCGACAAGGATCCGGCGGCCAAGAACCTGGCGGAGGTGCTGCTGTACCAGGGTTTGCACGCCCTCCTCCTCCATCGCGTCGCCCACCGGCTCTATTTGCGCGGCGTGCCCTTCCTACCGCGCCTGATCTCCCAGTTCGGACGCTTCATCACCGCTGGCATCGAGATCCACCCCGGCGCGCGCATCGGTAAGCGGTTCTTCATCGACCACGGCACGGGCATTGTCATCGGCGAAACCACCGAGATCGGCGACGACGTGATGCTCTACCATCAGGTCACGCTCGGCGCCACCGGCTGGTGGAAGGACGTCGCCAACGGCAGCAAGAAGCGCCACCCCACGATCGGCAACCGCGTGACGATCGGCGTCGGCGCCAGTATCCTGGGGCCGGTCACGATCGGCGACGATAGCAAGATCGGCGCCATGGCTCTGGTCGTGGAGTCCGTGGCGCCGAACTCGACCGTCGTCGCCAGCCCCGCCCGCCTGCTGCACCGCACGAAGGATCAGCGGATCGAGGTGGAGGAGCTGGACTACCAGATTTAGTCGCCGCGGCCGGTCCGGCTATGTCCCACGGGTCGCCAACGGCTGGCCGGCCGCCAGTTTGGCAATGCGGCTCACGTCGTAGGCGCTGTCCGCCTGCCTCGCCTCCTGCATCTGCGCCGCCGCCTCCGTCGTGTTGCCGCTCTCGCTCGCCAGGAATCCGAGCGACGCGTGGAGGCATGCCAGGCCATCCGGCTTCCAGGCGGCGCCGGGCCGGGCGAGCGCCGCCTGGAACGTTGCCGTGTCCCTGGCGATCAGCGCCGGGACCGCGCGGGTGGCGTCCACGAACCGACCGTTCCGCCAGGCATAGACGATGGTGATGTCCGGGCTGGCGACGAAGCTGCCGCAATAGGGGGACCAGGTGCGCACCACCTGATAGGTGCCGTCGTTGTTCAAGTCCTTGACCGCCATGCCGGCATCGCTGGTGGCGTCGAACACGACGGAAAAGTCGAGGATGCCGTCGAAGCGGACGATCAACAGCCCCGCGGCGTGCGCGCCGGTACCATATTGCAACACGACCGCCTGGCGACCATCGATCGGCAGGATCTGCATGTGCGCGGCCAGGGCAAAGCCCTGGTCGATCGATTTGGCGATCGACCAGCCGGCCGGCGCGTGTTGGAGGATGGCCAGGTGCGTGCTGGGCGGCGGGTAGGGTGCCGTCGCGCCGTTCGGACCCGGTACGCGGTAGACCACTACCCACTGCGTACCGCCGTCATCCTCCAATGCGGCCTGCTGGGCGGCAAGGACGGTGGCATTTTGCGGCAACAACGCTGCGATCGTCGCCGTCATCTTGATCGTCGCCGCGGTACCGCTCGTAACGGGCCGTGCCCCTGCGTGCGGCGTCGTCGATGTTTCCAGTGCCGCGACGGCTGCCGTCGCGGTGCCCCCCGTCGACGGACCGGTCGTCGTTATCTCCAGGCTGGAGGCCACGCCGGAGGATGTGCCCGTTGCGGCTTCAGCGGCGCTGGCCTGAGTTACCGCCCCCGCCCCGCTGCAGGCGCCAAGCCCGAGCACGGCGACGAGCAGGCCGATCACCAGCGCGACGGGACGCCTCGCCACCCACCCTACCTCCGTCGCGTCGTCCCCACACCATCAAGGGACGCCCGTACGGGGCGAGCGTAACAGCCGGCACGCCATGAGCGCCGGGGTCCCCCATCGGTCACGCCAGGAACAACTCCACCACCGGCACCAGCACGTCCGGTTGTTGGACCGGCAATTCCAGGCGGAGTGTCCGCCCTCCGGCGCCGCCTTCCGGCAGCGGTTGCTCGCTCATTTTGACTTCCGACGCGTCGTTGAGCAACTGCGCATAGGTGACGCGCCCGGCCAGTCCGTCCAGGACGATGTGCTTGAATGGCCAGGCGAACAGGTGCAGGTAGAGCCGGTCGCCACGCTGGGTGAAGCGGCAGTCCGGCGGGGGGGTGAAGGCGCTCTGCGTCGCGCCATAGATCGCCCGCCCGTGCAGGCGCATCCAGTCGCCGAGCGCCTGCAACGTCGCCAACGCCCGGGGATCGAATTCGCCGCGTCCGGTCGGCCCGACGTTGAGCAGCATGTTGCCGCCTTTGGAAACGGCGTCGATCAGCATGCGCAGGAGCAGGGAGGGCGACTTCCAGTCCAGGTTATCGCGGTCGTAGCCCCAACTGCCGTTCAGGGTCTGGCAGGCCTCCCACACCACCGGTTTGCCGTCCACCTGGACCCACCCGCGCGGCTGGACCTGCTCCGGTGTATGGAAGTCGCCCGGCATCTCGCTGCGGTTGTTGACGAGGATGCCCGGCTGCAGCTCCCGCACCATGGCGACCAGTGACTCGGCTTGCCAGTCCTCTTTGCCCTTGCCTTTCGACCAGCCCCAGTCGCGGCCCGAGTAGGAGAAGTCGAGCCACAGCACGTCGATCTTGCCGTAGTTGGTGAGCAACTCGCGCACCTGGCCATGGAGATACTCGGCGTACTTTTTTACGTCACGGTTGGCGGCGCGCTCGCGGTAGGCCAGATCGTCGCGCTGGGGATGCAGGCCGTCCACGGGAAACTCGGGGTGATGCCAGTCGATCAAGGAGTGGTAGAAGCCGATCTTCAGCCCTTCCGCCCGAAAGGCGTCGACGTAGGCGCGCACGAGGTCGCGCTTGGCCGGTGTGTTCGTCGCCTTGTAGTCGGTCAACGCCGAGTCCCAGAGGCAGAAGCCGTCGTGGTGCTTCGTCGTCAGCACGGCGTACCGCATGCCGGCCGCCTTCGCGGCGCGGGCCCAGGCGGTCGGGTCGTAGAGGTCGGGATCGAAGTGGTCGAAGTAGCGCTGGTAGTGCTCGTCGGTCAGCTTCTCGCGGTTCTTCACCCATTCGTGGCGCGCGGGCATGGCGTAGATGCCCCAATGGATAAAAAGACCGAAGCGGTCGCGGACGAACCAACTGCTGTCGCCGGTGGTGGCCTCCGGCCGGGGGATGTCGTTCATTGATGCCTTCCCTTGGCGCCTGTCGTCGGGTCAATACTCGCCGCTTGCCGCTGCCTCATTGCCGGCCGGCGCGGCTCCCGGGCGGAGCAACGCTTCGAACTCGCGGTCGACCCGCTCGCATTGCCGCGTGGGATCGCTGGCGTAGCCGAAGACCTGGCGGGCCGCCTCGATGGCCACGATCGCCGTGTGGGCGTGGCGCTTGCCGGCTTCCCAGAAGCGAACCGGATCGGCCAGGGAGAGCTCGCGCCCCCAGCGCTTGCCGAAGTTGACGTGGAGCACCTCGTCGCCGGACAGGTGCTCCAACCCGTGCTGGAGCCAGTCATTGCCCCAGCCGGCGCTGTACTTCAGCGCCTCATTGGTCGCCGCCGCGGCGCTGCCCTCGCCCATGATGTTGCCCATCACCATATGCATCACCGGGTGGTGGTGGTCGCGACGGAGATGCTGGAAATAGGGAGGGAAGGGATACTGGCCGAGCCGCCCGCCGAGCCCCTCGATCAACTGGGCGCCGATCTGGATGTGGCGCGCCTCTTCCCAGGCCTGCTGGGCCATGTCCTTGCGCATCGCCCAGGGTAGGTCGGGGAAGTCGACCAGTAGCCAGCCCATGCGATCGACCGTCTGGCATTCGCCGTGGAACAGGCCGTGCAGCCAGTGGACCAGCCCTTCCAGGGTGCCGCGCTCCGGCGCATCGGCCAGGTCCGCCGGGGAGTCGGCGTAGCGAAAACGACTATCCCATCGTAGCCGCACCACGTTGCGCTCAAATCCCTTGCTATAGCGGTAGCCGGTCGTTTGCCACTGGCCGACGGAGGTTGGGGCCTCCGCCCGCGTCGCCGCGAGTTCGGACTCTTCCGGCCAGCCTTGATAGGGAAGGTAATAGGCGGGTGCGCCGTCCTCGGTGAGGCCGCCGGCCGCGAGGAGGGCGACACGCTGGGCATGGGCGAAGTCGGCGGCCCGCCGCCGCTCGGCCGGCGTCGACAGCAGCGTACCGAGCATGCGCTCCGCCCAGAGCGTCTGGCCGCGATGGCCGCGCCGGCAGTATTCCACGGCCTCCACGGCATTGCCATCGGCCAGCGGATCGGTGGCCAGGAGGTAGCCATCCTCCGCCTCCGCGACGGCCGGGACCAGCACCTGGAAAAGGCCGACCAGGCGTAAGGCCGGATCATCGGTCTGGTGCAACTGCTCACAGTAGCGCACCAGCTCATCGCTCGGGGCGACGCTCGGCACCACACGGCCAAGGTGCTTCAGGTTGCGCAATGCCCAGGCCAGGTGGTCGCAATGCAGGGCCTGTTCCCACATGAACCGACCGACGCCGGCCCGCACCGGAATCGAGACCATGGTCTCCGACCAGGAGGCGAGCAACTCCAGGATCTCCATTTCGATCCAGTGCAAGCGCAGCAACCGTCGGCGCTTCTCCGCCAACCCCATGTGGTCCCCGAGACGCGGGCTCAACGAAGGAACGTCCACTATTTGGTACTCCTTTCGGATCAGCGGCGGTTCGTGTCGCGATCAGGCGAGCTTGAGTCTAGGCCGGTACCCCAACGCTGTCAATGGCGTTTGGCGTCCACCCGCCGCCGACTCAAGTGGTACAATTGCTACCAATTGAAGATTCTTACAAGCCTTCGGGGCAGGGTGAGGCGGCATCGCCGCCAATTCCCGATCGGCGGTAGAGCCCGCGAGCGGCAGCGGTTCGGCTGGCGCATGATCCGGTGAGACTCCGGAGCCGACGGTACAGTCCGGATGGGAGAAGGCGCACCGTTTGGCGTGCGGAGCCCGAAGGCGGAGCGTCCCAAGAGGTCGCTCCTGCTTTCGGGCTTTTTCTGTGCGCCGAGCGGCGGCCACCGGCCGCATTTGCGGCCTCGCCGGTTGCGGCGTCCTCATCCTCCCCCGTCGGCGTTCGGTGGAGGAACCGTGACGTCGCCGTACATGGCGCTTGCCCTGGCCGAGGCCGATCGCGCCCGCGGCCGCACGGCCCCCAACCCGCCGGTCGGCGCGGTGCTCGTGCGCGACGGCACGATCGTCGGACGCGGCCATACCCAACCGGCCGGTGACGCCCACGCCGAGGTCATGGCCTTGCGGCAGGCAGGGGCGGCGGCGCGAGGGGCCACGCTCTACGTCACGCTGGAGCCGTGCTGCCACGTGGGGCGAACGCCGCCCTGTACCGACGCCCTCATCCGGGCCGGCGTCACCTCGGTGGTGGCCGCGGTCGTCGATCGCAACCCGCGCGTCGCCAGTCGCGGCGTCGCCCAGCTGCGGGACGCCGGCATCAGCGTCGCCACCGGCGACGGGGCGGACGAGAGTTCCGAACTGCTCCAACCGTTCTTCAAGCACATCGGCAGCGGGCTGCCCTACGCCACGGCGAAATGGGCGATGTCGCTAGATGGCAAAATTGCCACCAGCACCGGTGACGCCCGCTGGGTCAGCGGCCCGGCGGCGCGGCACTGGGTCCACGAGCTCCGCGATGTCGTCGACGCGATCGTCGTCGGCGTCAACACCGTGCTGGCCGATGACCCGGCCCTGACGGTGCGCCTGGACGATGCCGGGAGACGGCGCGCGGCGCGGATCGACCGGCCCTGGCGGGTGGTGCTGGACAGTCGCTGCCGCTTGCCGTTAACCGCCCGTCTGCTATCGCCGGACCTGGCGGCCGGCACAATCGTCTACCACACCGCCGCGGCGCCGCTGGAGGCGTGCGCGGCCATCGCCGCCACCGGGGCGGCCACCATCGCCCTACCGGCGGATAAACGCGGCCGGGTCCGGCCGGACGCCCTGCTGGCGGACCTCGGCCGGCGCGGCTGCCTGCACGTCCTGATCGAAGGCGGTGGGGAGGTCCACGCCTCCTTCATAGAGGCGCAGCTCGTGGACGAAGTCGCTGCCGTGATTGCACCCAAACTGGTGGGGGGTCTATCCGCGCCGGGGCCGCTCGGCGGTCGGGGTGTGGAGCGAATGGCGGACGCCTTGGCCCTGGCGGAGCTGCGCGTCGACCAGATGGGGGCCGACGTGCTCGTGCGTGGCGTACTCACTCCGCCGGTGGGGGGAACCGGGCAGGCGCAAGACGCCCCTACCGGTCGCAGCCAAGAGGCCCCAACTGAGCGTAGGCAATACGCCCCGAGGCGGCCATCTCAATCCGCGGGCGGCGGTAACGAGCGAGAGGTGAGCAATGTTTAGCGGAATTGTCGAAGAGGTTGGCTGCATTCGGGAGGCCGGTGGCGATTCCCTCACCATCGCCGCCAGCCTGGTTCTCGACCAGACCGCGCTCGGCGAGAGCATCGCGGTCAATGGCGCCTGCCTGACCGTGGCCCGCCTGGGCGACGGCTGGTTCGGCACGGACATAATGCCAGAGACGGTGCGGCGGACGAACCTGGGACGGTTGCGCCCCGGTGACGCCGTCAACCTTGAGCGGTCGCTGACGCTGGCGTCGCGTCTGGGCGGCCACATGGTGCAAGGGCACGTCGACGGCACCGGGACTGTCCGAGTGCTCGTGGCCGAGGGCGATGCGCTGCTCGTCACCATCGAGGCGCCGCCGGCCGTCATGCGCTATGTCGTGGAGAAGGGCTATATCGCCGTCGACGGCGCCAGCTTGACGGTGGTGGACCATTCGCCCGCGGCATTCCGGGTGTCGCTGGTGCGCTACACGCTGGAGCACACGATCTTCGGACGCTGGAAGGTCGGTCAGGCCGTCAATCTGGAGGTCGACATCCTGGCGAAATACGTCGAACGCCTCCTGCCGGGCGAGCGCGAACGCGCGTCAGCGGCGGGACTCTTGGAGGTGGGACAAGAATGACCGATAGCGATCGGACGCCGCGAATCGGCGTCCCCGAATCCCTGGCCCGGCTGCGCGCCGGGGCGATGGTCCTCGTGACGGATGACGCCGGACGCGAGCACGAGGCCGACCTGATCCTGGCCGCCGAACACGTCAGTGCCGCCGGCATCGCCTTCATGATCACCCATGGGCGGGGCCTCGTCTGCGTGGCGATCACCGGGGAACGGCTCGACGCCCTCGGCCTGGCCGCGATGGTGCCGCCGGCGGAGCACAGCGAAGCGCACGGCACCGCCTTTACCGTGAGCGTCGACGCCCGCCAGGGCACCACGACCGGCATCTCCGCGCCGGACCGGGCCCGGACGGTGCGGGCGTTGATCGACGCCGCCAGCGGGCCCGGCGATTTGCGGCGCCCTGGCCACGTCTTCCCGCTCCGCGCCCACGCCCAGGGCGTGTTGGGCCGTGCCGGCCACACGGAAGCGGCGGTCGACCTGGCCCGTCTGGCCGGCCTGCAACCGGCGGGCGTCATTTGCGAGGTGCTGGGAGACGACGGTGTCGCCCTGCGCGGTGCCTCCCTCCTCGCCTTCGCGCGCCGGTTCGATCTCGGTATCGTGACGATCGCCGACCTCATCGCCTACCGCTGGCGGCACGACCGGTTGGTCGAGCGTGGCGCCGAGGCCCTCTTGCCCACCATCGAGGCGACCTTCCGGGCGATCGATTACCGCGACGTGGCGACCAATGAACACCACCTGGCCTTGGTCCACGGGGACATCAGCGGTCCAGCGCCGGTGCTGGTCCGGCTGCATTCCGAATGCCTGACAGGCGACGCGCTCGGCTCGCTGCGCTGCGACTGCGGCGACCAGTTGCGCCAGGCGCAGGCGGCGATCGCCGCCGCTGGGCGCGGGGTGCTGCTCTATTTACGCCAGGAGGGCCGCGGTATCGGCCTGCCGGCGAAACTCCAAGCCTACGCCCTCCAGGATGCCGGCCTGGACACCGTCGAGGCGAACCAGCAGCTCGGCTTCGCGCCCGATGCCCGCCACTACGGCGTCGCCGCGCAGATGCTGCGCGACCTCGGCATCCGCCAGCTCCGCGTGCTCACGAACAATCCGGCAAAGGTCGCCGCCTTGCGAAGCTACGGACTGGACGTGGTCGAACGGCTCCCCTTGCTGGCGCCGGAGCGGCCGGAACGGCGTCGCTACCTGGAGACGAAACGGACGAAGCTGGGTCACCTGCTGCCAGTCGGTCGGCCGATCACGTCCGTCCAGGCCCAGACCGAGCAACACCAGGATGAGAGGATTGCCGTCCATGGCGCTTAGAGAGCACGAGGGTTCCCTGGTCGGCAGCGGCCTGCGGGTCGGGATTGTGGTGGCCCGCTTCAACGAGCTGATCACCCGGCAACTCCTGGACGGCTGCACTTCGGCGTTACGCCGGCACGGCGTGGCGGAGGCGGCGATCGAAGTTGCCTGGGTGCCGGGCTCCTTCGAACTGGGGATGGCGGCGCAGGCGCTGGCGCGCAGCGGTCGCCTGGACGCGGTCGTCTGCCTGGGCTGCATCATCCGAGGCGCCACGAGCCACTACGACCACGTCGCGGCCGCGGCGACCACCGGCGTCCAGCAGGCCGGCCTCCAGACGGGGATCCCCTGCATCTTCGGCGTGCTGACCACCGAGAACCAGGAGCAAGCCTTCGACCGCGCCGGCATCAAGGCCGGCAACCGGGGCGCCGACGCCGCCATCGCGGCGATCGAGATGGCGACCGTGCTGCGATCGATACGCGGCGAGGAAGGGTAGGGCCGGCAGGTTAGGGCACCGGGGCGGGCTCGGCGCTGAACGCCATGAGCGATGCACCGGCGGCGGGCGCCTCCACGATGGTGAGGAAGGCGCTGATCAGCCGGTCTTCGATCGCCGAGATCGCAGCGGGGGCCATGGCGCTCGTATCGATGGCGCCGCCGGCGAGCCGCCAGTGTCCGCCGGCCCGCCCATGGCGGCCAACCAGTTCTTGGGCGACCAGTTGGTGGGCGACCGCGCCGGCGTCCGTTTCCACCTCCGTGGTCCGCAACGAGAACAGCAGACGGTCCAGATAGCGGCCAATCGCGAGCGACCAGCGCATGCCTTCCAGCCGGACGATCAGGTCCGCCGTCTCCCCGGTGGCCTCCGGCATGACCATGTCGCCAAGGCGCGCCACGGCGGCCTCGCCATAGATCTCCACCCGCTCCAGCGCATCGTGCACGGCGCGGAAATACGCGCGCGGCAGGCGGGGGTTCTGAATGCGGGCCAATGCCCGCTTGTCCGCGGCGACGAAGAGGCGCAGGTAGGCCAGGGCGTCGATGCCACTCGCCTGCCTGCCGAGGTCCTGGGTATCCGTCTTGATGCCGTAGAAGAGGGCGGTGGCCAGCCGTTCGTCGACGTGGACCTGGGCATCCTCCAGATATTCCGTCAAGATCGTACAGGTCGCGCCGTAGTCGGGCCGAATATCGGCAAGCGTGTCGGCGTGGACTTCGCCCGCCAGCGGGTGATGATCCAATACGACCACCGGAATCAGCCCGGGCGGCAGCGAGTGATTGCCGCTGGCCGCCTGGCAATCGAGCAGGGCGACCGCGTCGGCGGCAGACCAGTCGAACCGCGCGGCGCTGCACAGGTCGATATGCAGCTCTTCCACCAGGGAACGGTTCTCGGCCCGAGAGACCACACCACCGTGCACCAGCGGCGCACACAGTTGCAGCCGCGCCTGGAGCAGTTTCGCCAGGCCGAGCCCGGAGCCGATGGCGTCCGGATCCGGATTATCGTGCAGGAGAATCGCCGGTCGCCTGGCATCTTTGAAGGCGGCCAGGAGCCGCTCGACCTGGCGCGACCGCGAATGGGGCTGCATTGGGGGCTGGGGGGGTGGACTCCCTGCTCCAAGGAGCAGCAATTCGGCCAACCGCCTCGCTCCGTTATCGTTGTCCACCGCTACGCCCCATCCTTCACCCGCCGGCTGAGAACGGACACCTTGAGTGTAGCGCCTTTTGCCGGCGGCCATCGCGCTGGCACCACGTCAGGACAATCGCGCTAGCAAGAGCTCCGCGCGGCCGGCGTCCGGCCGCATCGTGCAGACGCCGATCGTGGCGGGGAGGAGCAGGGAGCCGCCGGGGCCGATGTGCTCATCCGGCCAGGCTCCGACCGGCGAGCTGACGGTGACGTCGCCGGTGACGCACGTCACGCCGAGGAACGAGCGGCCCTCCAGCCGATAGGTCCATCCGCCAGCCAACATTGCTCGTTCCAGGACGAAGTAGGGACAGCGCACCAGCTCCTGCCGCCGGACGCCTTCCTCGCTGCCGAGGTCGCGGGGGGCCAGTTTGCCCTGCGCTGGCGGCGTCAGATCCGCCACCTGCACGGCTTTCTGGAGATGCAACTCCCGCGGGTTGCCGTCCGGCCCCTTCCGGTTCCAGTCGTACAGGCGGTAGGTGGTGCTGCTGGTCTGCTGGATTTCGTAGAGCACGATGCCGGCCCCGATGGCATGGATCGTCCCGGCGGGAACGAGCACGACATCGCCGGCGCTCACGGGCAGGTAGGCGAGATCCGCCTCCACCGAGCCATCGGCGGACCGTTCCCGCAACTGGTCGGCGGTCAACGGGTGCGCCAGGCCGTAGACGAGCTTGGCGCCGGGGTCCGCGTCGAGGATGTACCAGGCTTCCGTCTTCCCGAACGGCTCCTGTTCCATCTGCTGTGCCTGCTGGTCGTTCGGGTGGACCTGAATCGAGAGCTGCTGGGTGGCGTCGATCAGCTTAATCAGCAGCGGGAAACGGCCGGGCGGATTGGCGTGCGCTGCCGTGCCCAGGAGCGCCTCCCCGAACTGCTCCGTCACCTCGCCCAGCGTCTTACTGCGCAGCGTGCCGTTTTGCACGGTGTCGCCCTCGTAGATCTCCCAGCTCTCGCCGATAGTGCCCGCGCTACCGGCCCCCTTGCCGTAACGCTGACCCAGCTTCGCCCCGCCCCAAATCGGCCGCGACAGAAAAGGGTCGAGACGCAGCGGATAGAGCGACCAAGCCATGGCAGGCTCCTTTCAGCGCATACACCATAGCGTCATTCGTGCCAAGTAGGCGGGCGCCGACGGCGACGATACTGCCACCGGGAGCAGCGCCGTCCGGCCCCGGCTGTGCTTGATGGTAGCAAGGCTCGTCCATCGGAAGCAAACGACGTCGAGAACGCCGACGATACGGGGAAAACCTCGCTGGCGGCGTCTGCGGTGTTAGGATTGAACCTTGGACACAGTGCGGCGTCGTGGACGGGCGCGGGAGGCGGAATGGGCGAAGCATCGCTCCTGGTAGTGGGCATCAGCCACCAACGGGCGGCCGTCGGACTGCGCGAACGCGTCGCCATCGGCAAGGCGGCCTTACCGGAGAGCCTGCTTGCCTTGCAAAGCGACCCGCACGTGCAAGAATGCGTCATCGTCTCCACCTGCAACCGGACGGAGGTCTATGCCGTCGTCAACGGGCCGGCGGCCGGGCCCGGCGACGACGCCCTCGTGCAGTTTCTGGCGCGACGGGCGGGGATGACCTCCGACGAATTGGCGCCGTTCCTGTACCGGCTGTCCGACGTGCTGGTTGCCCAACATCTTTTCCGTGTTGCCAGCGGGCTCGACTCGCTCGTCGTTGGGGAGGTAGAGATCCTCGGTCAGGTCAAGGACGCCTTGCGCGCCGCCGAGGCGGCGCACACGGGTGGAAAGTGGCTCTATACGCTCTTCCGCCGGGCGCTGGAGGCGGGGAAGCGGGCCCGCAGCGAGACCGCCATCAGCACCGGCGCGACGTCCATGAGTTGGGCGGCGGTGGAGTTGGCACGGGAGCGTGTGCCGAATCTGCCCAGGGCGCAGGTGCTCGTGCTGGGTGCGGGCGCCACCGCGGAAGGGATCGCCCGGGCCCTGGCGGCGCACGGGGTCGAAGGGACGATGGTTGCCAACCGTACCGCGGAGCGGGCGGAACGATTGGCCCAGTTGGTCGGCGGTGTCGCCGTGCCGTTCGCCCAGTTGCTGTCGTTCCTGGCGATCGCCGATGTCGTCATCTGCTCCACCGACGCGCCGCACCCGATCCTGTCCCTCGACTCCGTGCGTTCGACATTGGCGGCGCGCCGGGGGCGCCGGCTGTACCTGATCGACGTCGCGGTGCCCCGCGATGTGGAGCCGGAGGTCGGCCTCCTGCCGGGCGTGGACCTGATGGACATCGACGCGCTGGCCGCCCGTGCCAGCAAGGGGTTGCGTCGACGGGAAGCGGAGGTAGCGAAAGTGGACCAGATTATCCTCGATGAGATCGACCGCTTCGCGGCCTGGCAATCGTCCCAGCGCGTGACGTCGACGATCGCCAGCCTGCAACAGCGGGCGGAGGCGCTGCGGCGCGAGGAGCTACGCCGCGTCTCGGCGCGCCTGGCCAACGTCAGTCCGGAGGCCCAGCAGGCGATCGAGGCGGCGACCCGTGCCATCATCAACAAGATGCTGCACCATCCCATCACCGTCCTCCGCGAGACCGCCCTGCAAGGAACGGACGCCCGCTACGTCCAGGCCCTCCAGGAGTTATTCGACCTGGGCCCGGGTCCCGACCAGGAGGCGATCAGTCCTGGAGCGGCAGTAGCCGTTGGCGGAGCACATCGACCAGACCCTGCTCCGTAATGCGAAGCTCGCCCGTGCTGGTGTCGGCCAGCGAGGCCAGGGCGAGAAAAGGGTGCAGGGCGTCGCACCCCAGGTCCCATGCCGCCTGCTCCACGTCGTGGACGGCGGCGATCAAGGCAGCGGCCGGTAGCGCGCTCAGCAGGCCGGCGTGCGGCAGGGCGACTGACGCCGTCACCTGCCCCGCCCGGACCACCGCCATCCCCCCGCCATCGGCCACCACCTGATGGAGCGCCTGCAGCATACTCTCGTCGTCTGCGCCGGCCACGATGAGGTTCTGGCCCGATCCGGCGAACGAACAGCACAGTGCCCCCTCCGCCAAGCCGAGGCCTTGCACGAAGCCGAGTCCCAGCCGGCCACTGGCGGCATGGCGTTCCACCACGGCGACTTTCAGGAGATCGCTCGCCGGATCGGCCTGGAGTAGGCCGTCGCCCCAGGCCGGCGTCGCCCGCTGCAACGTTGTGGCGCCGCTCCCGTCGAGCCCGATGACCCGACATGCTCCGGCGTGGCCTCGAATCGCCAGGTGGTCGGCCAGGAGCACGGCCGGGCGCATGGACAGCCGGCCGACCGCCGGCCCCGGCGCCGGGGCCGGCAAGAGCGACGCCCCCTGGCGCGCGACAGGGCGACCGTCCTTGATGACGAGGTTGACGCTGAAGCTGCGCACGTCCTCCACCACCACGACGTCGGCGCGCCGCCCGGGAAGCAAGGCGCCACGCTCGTGCATCGCCAGGAGTTGAGCCGGCTGAACGGTTACCATGCGAATCGCCTCGCCGGCGGGGATTCCGGCACGGACGGCCTGCCGGAGCGCGGCATCGAGGTGCCCGTTCTGGGTCAGATCCGCCGCCGTACAAGCCCCCGACACCAGGCACACGCGGTCGAGGCGCGCCTGACGAGCGAGCCACTTGAGGTCGGCCACGCTGGAGGCGATCGTGCCCTCCGCCGCCAGCAACCAGAGGCCCTGGCGCAGCTTGGCGAGCGCCTCCTCGGGAGTGTCCCAGCGGCGGTCGGCGACGACGCCGAGCGCCGCCAGGGCCGCCGCCTCGCCTTCGGTCAGCCCTGCTGCCTCCGCGATCGCCGGCAGATAGGCGTCGTGCACGCCGCCGGCCAGCACGGCGCCGCCGGTCTCCAGCAAGGCCCGGCCGTCCAGTTCCCCACCAAGGGCCACCAGGCCGGGGAGGGAGAGCAGCGTGGAATCCAGGGCGTCGAAGCCCGCCGCCGCGCTGTCCCAGCGTCGTCCGCAGGAGAGCGGCGCCGCGCAGAACACGTCGATCGGCGCGCGCCGCCCTTCGGTCAGCACACTCATCAGGCCCCGTAGCCCGAGCACGGCCGCGATGGCGCGAAAATCGAGGACCGCCGCCGTGGTGCCGTGCGTACTGACGACCCGGGCGTACTCCGCGACGCCGAGGTGGCTCGCTTCCAGGACGGCGCCGGCGTCGATGAAGCCGGGCAGGACGCTCCGCCCGCGCACGTCAAGGGTCTGTAAGCCCCGGTAGGCGCCGATCCCGGCGATACGATCGCCGTAGATGGCGAGGTCGGCGTCCACGAAGTCGCCGCTCAAGGCGTCGAAGACGCGCCCGTGCGTCAGCACCAGGTCGGCGGGCACGATACCGCGCGCGACATCCGCCAGGCGCCGGCGCGCGTTCACGCCGCTAGGCCAGTTGCATGCTGTCCGGCACGAACGAGATCCAGACGTTGCCGGCGGCGAAGGTCGCCGGCGATCCATCCGGGAACGCGAAGACGGTGAGCTGGTCCTTCCGATCCCGCCGCCAGGTCAGGTCGATGCGCCTCTGGTCTCGCAGCAACACCGCCTTCCCGGCGCCCGTCTGCACAAACTGGAGGGAGTGGGAGCCTTCGACGTCCTCAATGATATCCGTCACGATCTCTTTGGCAAATTGGGCGACGACATTGGCGACGATCACCGGCTCACCGGTATTGGCGTCGATCACCGTCGTCCCGTCGGTGGAGCGCCGGTAGCCCTTCGCGCCGGCGTCCCAGGTGTAGCCGGCGGTGGACGGCGACCCATAAGGGATGGTGAGGCTTTGCCTGGCCGTGGACGTCACGCCGGCCGGCAGCGGACCGACCGGGAACGCGCGGGGGCTGGTCGCCGTCTGCGCGATACCGCGTGCGGTCAGGTACGGGCGCAGGCGCGCCAGGGAGGTATAGAGGTTGTAGGGGGCGGCACGGTCGGAGGTGCGGAACGAGGCGGGCGTGTTGTTGGTCTGGTCGAAGTCCAACTGCGCGATGCCGGCGGCCGCGATCATCTGCTCCACCGGCGTGCTGGCGCCGACGTGCAACAGCACGCCGTCCCACTGCGGGACCAGGTCCAGGTCCACAAGGCGGGCGCTGCGAAGGTTGCCGATATCGCTCAGCGCCTGCTGGACAAAGAGCGCCGTGAAGCGGGTAATTCCTCCCTCCGCCAGCGTTTCGTAGACGACGTAGGCGCTATTCAGGCCGCTCTGGGGGCGGGCATCCGGGGCGTTGTCGACCTGAAAGAGCAGCGGTCGCAGGGCGAAGTTCCACTGCCGCCCCGGATTCTGGGCGTTGAGGGCGGCGGCGATGACGGCCGCCGGGGTGGCGCCCGGCGTCGGGGTCGACGGTACGGCGGTGGGGAGCGCCGTCGCGACGCTGGTCGGCGTCGCGTCCGCCGGCGTGGCGGCCGGCGTCGGCGTCTCCGGCAGCGGTGTCGCCGTGGCCGTGGCGACGGCGACGGCCGTGGGGGGCGCGGCACTCGTGCCGGTCGATGTGGAGGACGACACCACCGTCGCCGGTTGGGCGGCCTTGCCGGAACACGCCGACAGCAGCAGGGCCGCCGGGGCGCCGACCAGTAAGCGCAACGCCAGGCGTCGACAAACCCGATTAGTCACTTCGCTACCGCCTCACCGCGTTCCCGCCGTCGCCGTCGTGCGCCGCATCCCTGCCCGTTCGTGCCAGGCAGGCTCCAAACACCACAATAATCAAACCATGCGATAGCATCCAGGGCACAGGCGCAAAGGGATGCGAGGCAGGGACCGGCCAAAGAAAGAGGGAGACACGTGCCCGACCTATCCGGCAAAGTCGCAATCGTCACCGGCGGCAGTCGGTCGACGGGGCGGGAAATCGCCCGTGCCCTGCTGACGGCGGGGATGAGCGTGACCATTTGCGCGCGCGGGGCGGCGCAGTTGGAGGAGGCGGCGGCCGACCTGCGGCGCCATGGCCCCCTCCATGCGGAGGTCGCCGACGTCGGGAAGGAGGCGGACGCCGAGCGCGTCGTCGCCGCCACGGTCGCCCGGTACGGCGGCGTGGACGTGCTCGTCAACAATGCGGCGATGGGCGGCGGAGGACGGACGGAGGAGTGCGCGCCGGACCGCTGGGACGCGGTGATGGCGACGAACGTGCGCGCCCCCTTCCTGCTCGCCCGGCAGGTTGTCCCCATTATGCGCCGGCGGGGCGGCGGGAACATTGTCAGCATCGGCTCCGGCGCGGGGAAGCAAGGCTACGCCGGGATGCCCGCCTATTGCGCCTCGAAATTCGCGCTGATCGGCTTTTCCCAGGCACTGGCGCTCGAGGTGAGCGATGCCGGGATCAAGGTTGCGGTGATCAACCCCGGTTCCATCGCCAGTACCGCGAGCCTGGCCGACGGCCAGGCGCGGCGGCCGTCCGGCAAGTACCTGCTGCCCGGGGATGTGGCGCAGGCGGTCCTCGGCCTGCTGCAACAGAGTCCCCACGCCTGGACGCAGGAGATGAACCTCTGGCCCTTCCGCGGTGACGAAGCGTGAGCCGGATTAAACACCAATAGGGACGTGGCCATCCACGTCCCTATCTGCCGATTCGCCGGGCGAACCTAGTGTGCGCAGCTCCGGGCCTGGCCGCTCGCGCCGTCGGTGCGGAAAGACTGGCCGCAGCCGCAGCCGCCGGTGGCATTCGGGTTGTTCACCACGAAGCCCGCGCCCATCATGCTCTCGACATAATGGACCTCGGAACCGTTGACGTAGGGCAGGCTGTCCGAATCGACGAGGATCTTGACGCCGCCGTCTTCGCTGACGTCGTCATCGGCGTTCACTTCGTCGTCGAGCGTCATGCCGTAGCTGAAGCCCGAGCAGCCGCCGCTCGTCACAAAGAGGCGGAGGGCCAGGTCCGCACGCTCGTCGCGGGCGGCGAGTTCCTGCACCTTGGCCGCAGCCTCCGGGGTAATCGTAATCATTCCTCTACTCCTTCTCTCCCTGCTGGGTGAGCTGGTTCGCCGAACCGGGAAACCTTCAGGCAGTCTACCATGGCGTGACGGCGCGCCGCTCCCTTGGGTACACTGGCAACCGGCAGCGACCGATTCGCCTGTGAGGAGATGTCAATAGCGTGGTACGGACTGCGGAACGCCTGGCCCAACTACCGCCCTATCTGTTCGTCCAGATCCGACAAAAGGAACGCGAAGCGAAGGCGCGGGGGATCGACGTCATCAGCCTCGGCGTCGGCGA
>JAICXR010000242.1 GCA_025980355.1 Chloroflexota bacterium
CCCGACGCCGCAAGATATTCTGCTGTTGATAGAGGTGGCGGATTCTTCCCTGGACTACGACCACGACGTGAAGCTGCCGCTCTACGCCACGGCGGGGATCGCCGAGGTTTTCGTCGTTGACACGGTCCAAGACATCGTTGAACGATTTACGGAGCCGCGCGACGGGCGGTACCAGCGCGTCGTCAGTGCCGGTCGGGGTGAGACACTGACGTCCACCGTGTTGCCGGCGGTGGTGCTCCCCGTCGATGTTGCCCTCGGATACGAATTGCCGGAGTGAGGCCGTCCGAACGCGGGCACGCGGTGACGCCATTCGCCTATTTCCGGCGGTAGTCCATGAAGCGGTAGCCGAGGCCGCGCTCGGTGAGGATGTAGCGGGGGTGGGCCGGGTCCGGCTCGATCTTCTTGCGCAGGTAGGTGATGTAGAGGCGGACGTAGTTGTCCTCGTCGCGGTACTCCGGCCCCCAGACCTTCGCCAGCAACTGCTCGTAGGTTTGCACGCGGCCGGGGTTGGTGGCCAGGTGGTAGAGCAGGCGGTACTCGGTCGGGCGGAACTGCACCTTCTCGCCGCCCGCATAGACCTCGTGCCGCACGAAGTCGAGGGTGAGGTAGTCGTCGACCACGATGGCGGTGTCGTCCTCGGTCGCGGCGGCGCTGGTGCGGCGCAGGACCGCCTGGATGCGCGAGGCGAGCTCGGCCTGGCCGAAGGGCTTGCGCACGTAGTCGTCCGCCCCCAGGCGCAGCCCCTTCACCACGTCGTTCTCGTCGCCTTTGGCCGTGATCATCAGGACCGGCGCCGCGGAAAAGCGGCGCAAGCGGCGCAGCGTCTCGAAGCCGTCGATGCCGGGCAGCATCACGTCCAGCAAGATCACGTCCGGCAAGTCCTGGCGGACTCTCTCCAGGCCTTCCTCGCCGTTGACGGCGGTGATGACGCGATAGCCCTCCATCTCCAGGTAGAGGCGCACGGCGTTCCGCAGGCCAGCCTCGTCCTCGACCATCAGGATCGTGCGCTGCTCGCCGGCCATGCCTTACCCCTCCGCTCTCGCGCCATTGGGGGCGGGTCCGACCGGCAGGGCCGGTCCCACGCCGCGCGGCAGACTGAAGGTGAACCGAGCGCCTTTTCCCCATTCGCTCTCGACCCAGACGTGCCCCCCGTGCGCCTCCACGATCGCCTTGACCAAAAAGAGGCCGAGGCCGGCGCCGGTCGTCTGCCGGTTCGGATCGCCCTGCACGCGGTAAAAGCGCTGGAAGAGCCGGCCCTGCTCGCCGAGCTTGATCCCCGGTCCCTGATCGCTCACCGACACCTCCACCGTACTCGCCGTGACCTTCCCCTCCACACGGATCGTGCCACCGTTCGGCGAGTACTTTATGGCGTTGTCGACGAGATTGGTGAGTACTTCTTCGATCCGCTCCGGATCGGCCTGGACTAACGGGAAGGTGCGCGGGAAGTCGACCGCGAAGCGGTGTCGCTCGGTGCGCGCCTCCAGGCGCTTCACGACCCGCTGCGCCAGCTCGGGCAACTCGACCTCCACGAGCCGGACCGGCAGCGAACCCGCTTCAAGGCGCGAGACCCGCAGCAGGTTATTGATCAGCCGGGAGAGGCGGTCGGTTTCCGTATCGATCGCCTCCAGGGCCTCTTTCAGCAGGGGATCATCGTCGCCGAACTTGCGCTGCAGCGTTTCGGCGTAGGCCTTGATGATCGCGACCGGCGTTTGCAACTCGTGCGAGGTCATGGAGAGGAAGGTGGAACGCAACTCTTCCAGCTCGTGAAGGCGGGTCATATTGCGGACGTACAGGATGATCTGGCCATCCGGCGCGTCGTCATCGTCCGGTACGACGGCGACGAGCGCGACCCGCTGCAGCGTGCCGTCCTGGGCCTGTAGGATCAGGTCGACTTCCCGATCGGCATCCGCGGCGGCCGCGATCTCGGTAAACAGACGAGCGCCGGTGTTGTCGCGCGCCGGGCGCATATTGAGCGCCTCGTCCAGACGCCGCCCGATCAGATCCCGCCGCCGCTTGCCGCTCATCTGCTCGAGGGCGGCGTTGACGGAGAGGATGCGCTGGTCGCGGTCGCAGACGATGATGCCGTCGGTGCTCTGTTCGATGACGCGGTTGAGGTTCTCCTTTTCGCGCCGCAACATGCTGACGAGGCCGGCGTTGCGTACGGAGATGCCGGCCTGGGCGGCGAAGGCGGCCAGCACGCGCTCCTCGGCGGCGGAGAAGGCGCTGGCGGAGCGCAGGACGCCGATGATGCCGAAGGTCTGGGCATCGGCGGCGAGGGGCAGCAGGGCGAGGTGGTGGCGCAGGAGGCCGATGTCGGCGGTGATCTGGGTGGTGAAGAAGCGGGGGATCGCGTGCTCGGAACGGGCGGCCGCTTCCAACTCCGGCCGGGCCGCGGCCAGCCGCCGGCTGATCTCGTCCGCCGCCTGACTGTGCAGGCCGATCGTCACTTCCTGCTCCGGCGCGGCGGCGCCGGTGCGCCAGAGCACGAGCATGCCGGCGCCGCCGTCCAGCGCGGCGATCGCCTGGCGCAGGATGCGCTTGAGGACGCCCCGCAGTTCGGCCGCCCGCAAGCCGGAGACCTCGGCACCATCCGGCGGCGCCGGCTGCTCCACGTCGTGGTCCATCACGACGCGGCGCCTTCGAGCTGCGCCAGGGTCAATGTCCGGAGATCGCCGATGCGGGCCACGGTCAGGTCGGCGGTCGGCGGAGACGGTGCGTGCTCGGCGTAATGCCCCTGCGTCACCAGGATCGTACGGAAGCGCTCCGGCTCGCGCCGCTTGATCGCCTCCAAGAGAGCCGGCTTGTCGTCGATCATCGCGTAGCGGTCGGCCGGGTACCGCGCGAAGACGGTGGGCAACTCCGATTCCTTGTGGGTCGTGATGACCACGCGCCCGCCGACGGCGTCGGTGAGGCCGGCGCGCCGGATCTTCGCCGGCTGGAATACCGGGTCGCCATCGGAGACGATGACGGTCGTGCCGAGCGTCGCCAGGTGGGCCAGCGCCCCCAGCACGCCGGGGTAGCGGTAGCGTTCAAAGGGAATGCCGTTGACCATCTCGCTGATCCGCTCGGCGGTCGGCGCCGGTACCGCGCCGGCGCAGAAGCGGCGCAGGATTTCGGGGAAGTCCACCCGGTCCAGCTCGTGGCGCACCTCGTCATAGAAGGCCCAGAACTCGTGCTCCACATCCGGGCCGACCTCCTGCTTGAGCATGGCATCCAGGTCCGCCTTCACCGCGTCATTGTCGATCAGCGTATTGTCGACGTCCAGCAAGAATGCCCAGGTCGATGCCGCCACGGTATGGTTCCCCCCACGGTCAGTGTACGCCATACTCGGCCAGCACCGCCTCGCGCAGGACGACACCGAGCCCTGGCCCTTGCGGTACACGCAGCGTGCCGGCGCCGTTCCAGAGCGGCTCCGTCAGGAGTTCCCCTCGTAACGGGTTCGGGTTGATGTCGTACTCCACCAGCATCCGCTGCTCCGGCGGCAGCGCGGCGAAGAGATGGATCGTGGCCGCGAGGCCGACGGCGCTGCCGAAAAAGTGCGGCGCCAGCCGGAGGCCACGCGATGCCGCTAGGCCGAGAATGTCGCGCGCTGCCGTGAGACCCCCGCACTTGCAGACGTCCGGCTGCACCACGTCCAGGAGTCCCTGGTCAAACCAGCGCTCGAACTGGCGCCGACCGTAGAGATTCTCCCCTCCGGCGAGCGGGAGGCCGAGGGCAGGGCGCGCCTCCAGCCAGGCCGGCTCGTCATCAACCGGGAACGGCTCCTCGACCCAGGCAGCCCGCGCGGCAGTTAACGCCGGCCGCATCGCCGCCGCCGTTTCCGGCGTCCAGCCCTGGTTGGCGTCGGCCAGCAGCATGCCGGCGCCGATCGCGGCTCGCGCCGCGGCCAGGTTCCGTTCGTCGGTGTCCCGGCCGAAACCAACCTTCAGCTTCACGGCGCCAAAACCGGCGGCGACGGCGGTGGCGGCCTGCTGCGCGACGCCATCGGGGCCGAGGCCGCTGGCATAGGCCGGGACGCTGTCCTGGCGCGGCGCGGCCAGCAGGCGCCAGATCGGCACGCCGGCGATCTGGCCGGCCAAGTCCCACAGCGCCAGGTCCGCTCCGCTGATCGCCTGGTAGATCGGGCCGATGGCGCCCCATTGCAGGGCCAGGCGGTGCAAGGCGTCGCCACAGCGACGCCAGAGCCGAACCGGGTCGTCGACGACCTCGCCGATCAACAGCGGGCGCAGTCCCTGGGCGACCGTGGCGAGCCGTTCGACCGGCCCCCAGGCCGGGTAGTTGACCCAACTCTCGCCGATCCCGGTCAGGCCGGCGTCGGTGTCGATCGCCACGAGCACCGCCTGCCGCGCCTGCAACTGGCCGACCGCGATGCGTACCGGCGTGCTGATCGGGGCGCGCAGCAGGACCGGCCGGACGTCGCTGATGCGGGGCAACGGGCCGCCCATGCTAGTGGTCGCCGTGGCGTTCGAACGACGCGATGGCGTCCAGCACGATATTCAGCGACTTGATGTTATCGAAGCACGTCGTCGGCGGCGTCCGGCCGTTCGTGATCGCCTGGACGAACTCGTGCAGCAGGTAGCGCTGGGATGCCAGCGGCATGTCCACCAGCGGCGCCTCCACCCGCTCCGCGCCCCGCCGCTGGGTCCAGACGCGATCGTCTTCCAGCATGGCGACGCCGTCGGCGCAATCGAAGCGCCAGTTGCCGTTCCACGGGGTGTCGCCGGCCTGGCTGCACCAGGACCCGTTGTAGGTAGCCACCAGGTGGTCGAAGTCGATCACCACGGAGGCGGACGCGTCGCCCTGAAACCAGCTCCAGGCGGGGTTCCAGCTCCGGCCGTACAGCCCGACCGGGTCGCGACCCAGGAAGAAACGCAGCATGTCGAAATGGTGGATCGCCATGTCCATTATCAACGGATAGGGCATCACCTCCCGGAAGCCGCCGAAGTGGGGGCCGCGATAGAATTCGATGGCGACCGCCCCGACCGGCCCGAGTTGCCCGGAATCCAGCACCCGCTTGAGCGTCTGCACCGGCCGGCTGTAGCGGTAGTTCTGCGCCACCATGTGCAGGAGGCCGGTCTCGCGGGCGACGCGCACGATCTCCTCCGCCGCCTCTCGCGTGTCGGCCAGGGGCTTCTCCGAGAGGACGGGCAGGCCGGCGCGCATGGCGGCCACCGCGATATCGCGGTGCGTCTGGGGCGGCGTGACGACGAGGACGCCGTCGGCCTTGCCGGCCGCCAGCGCCTCCTCCAGCGAGCCGAAGATGCGGGAGCGGTCCAGCCCGTGCTTCGCCGCCTGGGCATCGGCGGTGGCCGGGTTGATCTCCACGAGCGCGGCATAAGTCGCCTCGTCCGACGCCTCAACCGTATTGAGCCAGGTGTTGCCCATGCCCCCGATACCCACCTGAATCAGCTTCACCATGCGACCCGTCCCTCTCGGTGCTGCAGCGTTCTTCGGGGACGGTTATAGCACGCGGGAAGGAGTGACCATAATAGCAACCGGTAGGCTTGCTGTTCAGCAAGACGTGAGCAGGGCGCTTCCCTAGCCCGGTGCGCAGCGGATGGCCGCTCATCCTCGGTCGTTAGGTGCCCGCGCGGCGGCGGAGGAAGTCCAGCACGATGCTGCGCCACCACTCAGCGTGCGAGTGGACATGGCCGTGGCCCGCGTTGGGCAGGATGCACAGCTCGCTCCCCGGGATCAGCCCGTAGAGTGCCACCGGCACCGCCACGGGGAAGAACCAGTCGCGATCGCCGTGGATGATGAGGGTCGGCGCCCGGATGCCGCGCAGCTCC